>NZ_JBFTZN010000159.1:0-15062 GCF_056406775.1 Allobosea sp. P1_A7 | reverse complement strand
GTCCGAGGTCGCCTGTGCCGAGATTGCTCCCGCTCGCGGCGACATGATCGCCGAGGGTGCCGAATATCTGCTTGCGCTCCGCGGAGATCCTGTTTCGCGCACGGCGCTACTCTCGACGACGATCCAAACCGCGATGCTGATGTCACGGATTCTCGACGCCCCAGCGTCGCGCAAGAGCGACGGCGCGCTTGGCGAACGTCTGTTCGTCTTCACCGACGATATCGACGTCACCAACCGGATGTTTTTCGCAATGCTCGATGCCGAGGGGCGTCAGCGGAACGGTGTGCCGGACTTGCGAAGCAAACCGAATGGTGGCCTTGCGGTCCTAAGATTCCCGAGCGCAAACCAGTCCCGGAAACTGCACGGGCAAGACTGGGAGGCAGCTACTGAAATTGGCCATAGCCTCCAGGCGCAGGACCGAAAATCAGTTGGACGCGTCATGTCCATGGACCCTGGAGTTGGGAACAACCTCGACATCATAGTGGCGACCGCCGCGCTTGAGGTGGGTTTCAATGACCCTCGCGTGGGCGCTGTGATTCAGCACAAGGCGCCGCGCGATGTCGCCCAATTCCTGCAACGCAAGGGCCGAGCAKGACGCTCGCGTCGCATGCGGCCTTGGACCATCGCCATACTCTCAGACTATGGGCGCGATCGCATTGCCTACCAAGGCTACGACCTACTGTTCGATCCTGAGTTGCCGATGCGATCGCTTCCGACAAGCAATCGATACATTCAACGTATCCAGTCAGTCTATGCGACTCTCGACTACTTGAGCCTCAACGCAGCGTCCGATCGTGCCAGCATATGGCAGGATCTGGCGACCCCTGCTGAGCGGCCACAGGATCGTGACCGACAGACACGGATTGCTCGGGTCCTTCAACGAATACTGACCAGCGCCGGCGAACAAGATCGCTATGCCGAGTTTCTCGGCCAGGCGCTGCGCCTGGGCGCGGAGGACGTTCAATCACTTCTTTGGGAGCAACCCCGACCACTCCTCACCGAGGTGCTCCCGACGGCGGTTCGACGGCTCGAGACTAATTGGCGTTGGCGCGGCCATGTACGCGATGACTATTGGCTTCGCAACGCACCGCTGCCGGAGTTTGTGCCGGAAAATCTGTTCAGCAATCTCAACTTGCCAGAGGTTCTCATTACCCTTCCGCCGTCACCGGGTTCGACGGACAAAGAAGATGTCATAATGCCCATTGGCCAAGCGATGCGCGAATATGCGCCGGGACGAGTGTCGCGGCGCTTCGGCCTGAAGCACGAGCGAGAGCGGCATTGGATCGCACCGCCACTTGATGTGATGCGCGAACAGGCGGTCCCCCTCGCTGGCTTTGTCGCCGGAGAGGAGATCGGGCACTGGGCGGTGAACACGGCGGCAGGCGTAGCGGAGGTTCCCGTATTTCGGCCGCGTCGGCTCAGGGTAGAACTGCCGCCTGCAAATGTGGTTGATACCTCTAATGCTCGGGTCAAGTGGCGCAGCCAAATAGTCGCGCGGACGACCGGAAACAGTGTTGCACCGCCCACCGGAAGCGGATGGGCTACTCTTGTAGAGGCGACGCACTTCTTTACTCATCAGGGCCACAGCCCGATCGAAACGCGTCGGCTTGCCCTCGGCAGCGACGCTAACATCCTATTCCAGGATGGCACGTCGGCGATCAAAGAATTCTACTACGAGGCTGATGGGCAACGCGTGGCGTTGGGCTTTTCGATCGCGGTCGATGGCCTATGCATGCGCCTCGCGCTACCAGTGAATTTATGGGAGRGCCTCGGCGAGGAAGAGGGACCGCTCCATAGAGCGATGCGGACGGCCTATTTCTACCATCAAGCGCGTAACGGCCCGCATCTCCCTGCGATCGACAATGTCTTCGCTCGCGATTGGCTCGCGCAGCTCCTACTTGCGACTTTGACCAATGAGGCGATCGCCAAGGTCGTCGACCTCGCAACCGCAGCGCATAATCTCGAGCGCGGCGATGCCGATCTCGACCTTGTCCAGACGCTGAACATCCTCTTCCAGTCTCAAATCGTTGATGACGTTAGCGCCCAGGGCAATGTCCAGGACCGACTCCGTCAGGACCTCGCCGCGCACTTGGCCAATCCGCAGGTAATCCCAAGCCTTCTGACGCTCGCGCGGATTCTCTACGAGCCAGCAACTGTCGACTGGGAGATTTGGCTGCGTGAGCGGTTCGCTGCCACGATCGCAGCGGCCGCGTTGTATGCGATTCAGAGCCTCTGCCCTGAAGTCGACACGGATGACTTGGTCGTCGACATCAACCCTGGTCCACGCGAGTTGGAGGACATCTTCGCCGGCACGACCCTTGGGGAGCTTTGGATCAGCGAGCTCTCGCCTGGCGGCAATGGCCATGTCGAGGAGATCCAGCGCGTCTATGCCGAGGATCCTCGGCGGTTCTTTACATTGATGACGGCGGCGCTGCGCGAGAATGATTTCGCACTTAGCGATTTCCAGTTGAAGCGCTTTGTGACCGAAGCCGTTGAACAGCCCCCAAACGAACCGCTTCCGAGCGCGCTCCATGCAATGCGCATTGCTGCCGGCGCCGAAGAAGCCCATCAGGCGTTCACAAACCTCCGTCACGTCATGGCCGGGCAGGGCTATGTCACATCCCACGCATTCATGGTCTCACTCGCCAATCGTGTGCTGCGGCCGGGCTCGAGTGGCGACAGCGACCTCTTTCTACGTGACGCCTTGCAACTGTGGGACGGTGAGGAGGCCCGACTAGGCGTCGAGCTCGACGCGCGCGTTATTGCATATCGCCTGTCGCGCAGCAGCGAACTCGATCAAGCCCTCGGAGCGGCCGGTATCGATACGCCGGGCATTAATCCTGACCAATGGCGGTTCAGCGTGATTTGCGGGCTGCTCTGGCCTCGCGGCGCCCATATCCGCCAAGCCGGTCTCGGCCTCTATTCCACCTACTGCGAACTGCCGGCTCCCGAGACTTTGCTTGTGCGGTCATTTCTCCCCGAGGGTTTCGGCCACCTCGATCTCGCCGACCCCGAATGGCGTGCGCAATGCCTCGAGCAGTTAGCGCGATCGGGCGCGGTCACGTTAGTGTGCACGCTTGCCCAGAGCGATCGCCTTGCCGACGCGCTGAATTTCCTAGCCACAAACCCGGTCGAGACCGATTATCTGTCTGTGTTCGCCAGAACGCAGGCGATCCGCCGGGTGGGTGATCGGCTGGAAGCAGACATCGACGTCGCGGAGGCGCTGCAATGAGCTTTGCTACCCGCCGCATCTTCAAGAGCGCCATCACCAGCCAGAACCTGATCCGAGAGCTTCTCCAGCAGATGTTGCTTTCAGAACTGTTAGCCCCGGGCGGGGATCGCGCATGGTTGGTCAGCCCCTGGATCAGCAATGTCGTCCTGCTCGACAATCGGGCTGCGGGGTTCTCCGCAATGAACCCAGACTGGAAAGCGCGCGAAGTCCGTTTGATCGAGATCCTCACCTACTTGATGGTCCGAGGCACACCGCTCGGGATCGCGACCAGCTTTGATGCGCACAACGACTCCCTGCTAGCCGCGCTCGAGATCGCAGCACAGGAAGCGAGTGTCGCCGGCAGGCTCACCATCGTCCGTCGCGAACTCCTCCATACCAAAGGGCTTTTGTTCTCGCGAGGCCTGCTCACGGGCTCGATGAACCTCACATTCAGGGGCCTAGAACTCAATGATGAGCACGTAATTTACGACACGACTCGGCAGACAATCGCTCAGGCGCGCATCGCCTTCGAATCCTACTTAGCGCACGTAGGCTGACATGGCGGAGTCATCGCACGCCCACTGGCTTCAGCGGTTCTTCGTACCGCCCAATGGGGTCGACTGGCCGAGCATTTCGGCAGGCACCGAACCGGCGGCGATCGCGGAAGTCCTGCGACCTTGGCTCAAGCTTCTTGAGGACGAGTCGAGCAGCGCGCCGATCATCCTGCCGTTCGTGCGCAATGCGAACATTAGCGGTTGGTATGCCACGGCACGCGAGGCTGGGCGCACCGAGGAACTCTACTACCTGCTGAACGCCTGGTTCGGTTGGACGTGGTTATCACGCTTCGACCGTACGACGCCCGCCATGACGGACCCGATGGCAGCGGCACTGCGGGACGCCTTTGGGACAACGGTTTTCCGGTTCGCAGGTAGCGACGCCGCCGCCAATCGCCGCATCTCGACCGATCTCGGGTCACTTGCCACTCTGCTTACGCGTCGTCCGGCCCGTCTTAAAATCGAGCGACGGCCGGTCGGAACAATCCGGACCGAATTCGATCGCGCATTGCTAATCCGCGACGAGGCAAGCGCGAAGGCGTTGGCTGAGGAACTCAGGCACAGCGGCAGGCTCAATGACGAGAATCTACGCTATCTTGATGTTCGACTTCGCGCGGGCCTGGCCCTCTGGCCGCAAATCGCGCACGATCATTGGCTCCTCAAGACCCTTTCCGAACTCCTCCTTCCGCCCCAGATCATCGCCGATCTGATCGAAGCTCTTTACCGAACCTTTCTCGATCCAATCGAAGCCACTGCCAGCGGAGATGATTTACTCGCCGCCTTCAACGAGCATATCGCTGACCGCTATCCGCGACTATTTGCTTCGCGTCGTGGGGTTCGCACGGCGCGCGTGGTCAAAGCATTCTTGCTGTTCGAGCGAAGGCAGCCCACGCCCAATGTCCAGATCCTCAACGAACTGGCGGCACTGCTCTCGGACGCCGATCGTGGGAAAGAGCCGTTTGCGAGCCTTGCGATGCTCGCGGAGCCAGCAGTTTTGGTCCCCACGGATCTCGAGGCCGCGGACGAGTCCTTTGAGGATGGTAATTTCGATCGCGCGTTTGAACTTTACCTGGCGCCCCCAGCATCCAAAAGATCCCTTAGCCGGCTGATATTTTGCGCGACGCTTATTGGAACCCGCGACGTGATCGAAAAGCTGGTCGCGAAGGTTGAGCAGGCAGCAAGTTCTTTCGACGAACTTGCTCCTACAATCCGCGCTAAGTTCGACGAATTGCTCGCCGAGCGTTTTCCGAACGTCGGTCCAGTTGTTCCAGATGAAAACGGCGCGCTGCCCGTCGCACCGAGCGACTGGGTCGAATGGGCGGAGCGCCTGCGGCACGGTAATGCAGTACCTCTCGCAAGTGATGCCGCAGTCACGTGGGATGCCGGGGTGATCTCGAATAGCTTGGGAGAGGCTAAGGCTTTTGCCGACGCGGTCGGCAACGCGAGCGGTGCTGCGGCGGAGAGCGTCCGCCACGCGGTTCCGTTGATCTACGGCGCCTTTCTCGGCGATCAGATGGACGCGGGAACTGCAACCAAGCCAATCGCCAACACGCTGTTCATGTTGATCGCAATGGAAGATGGGCTTTCGCAGGTAGACCTTGGACTGCTGCTGCAACTCCTCGGGCAATTGTTGGCTTCAGGCATGACGAACAGCGAATATATATCGCTGGTCGACGCACTAAGCGATGTCCAAGAGCGGGTGGGATCCTACGCCCATCTTGCCTGGTCGCTGGATGTTGCCGAAACGCTCGCGGTTGTGCCGGCCCCCTCTCGGGAGGCGCACAGTGTTCGCCAGCAATTTTTCCTGCTCGTTCTAACAAAGACGCATGCGTTCGAGCATCGCCTGCGCRCCGATGAGCGGCACGCGTTCCGCATTCTCGCGCGCGATTACGGAGTTGATCTGGACGCGCTCGGCCAAGTTGGACGACKGGAAGCTGAGGCGGACGCAGAGGCGCTGCCGGACCTGTGGGGTAAGACAATCGGCGTATACACCCTCACCGAAGCTGCAGGCGCGAGAGCTAAGAACGCGCTTGAGACTATGTTTCCAGGTGTCACTGTTACCCTCAATGCGGATCTAGTTGCGACCGCGAAGCTCGCCAGCCTTGCGAAGAATGCAAACTATTTTGTGTTCGCGTGGCGAAGCAGCAGCCACTCGGCCTATTATTGCATCAAGCACGCCATGGGCGAGCGTGAGCCAATCATAGCGATGGGCAAGGGCACTGCGAGCATCTTGCGCGCAGTTATCGATACGGTTCGGTGATCATTCGCGTCTTGACCTTGGTGCCTACAATTGGCCGGTCAGGAGCGAAAGCTATAAACCTGTTTGGGCAGTGCGCCGATCGACAAGGCCGACGCGGCAAAGTTAGCGCGGCACTTCGATGCTGGCGTAGAACGACAATCGTCCTTGCCGCTACGCCTAGCGGATCAGCCCCAGTCAGAAAGGAAGGCGGCATTCAACTTTGCGGGGCGCGAGGAAGGGAACGACGCGTTACATCCGCAACCGGCCGCTGGAAAAGCCCCGAGCCGACGCTCACGGCGGCTCAAGAGTTGATTTCGAGCGCGATCTGATTGAACATGCCGGCCTCGCCAGAAGCCTCGGTCACGCGCCTAAGAGCTGCGACCCTTGTGATCCACTGCCGGGCTCCGYGCGCTCGAATAATCGCTCGCATGCCTCCGCCTTGGCGGCCCTCAACAACAGATTGGTGTAACTTAGCAAGTCGCCCGCCAGCGATATTTGTATCTCTCGTGTGGCAAGGAGCTTTCGGGCCTCCAAAGGGCCTGCGCCAAGGAACCATGCGATGACCAAACAGTCCGGGTTGATGTTCCTCGACGACCCGGAGCCGTCCAAGAAACTCCTCGCAATCGAAGACCAGGACGCGCGGTTCCAGTTCGTCGAGAGGCTAGTCGACTTCCTTATCTGCGAGATAATGCGTTACGGGAAGCGGTGCATCGATCAATGACAGTCCAACAAATCCCACATCTCTCAGCCATCAACGCATTGCCGAAAGGCCTTCTCTATCCTCATCAATCCGACGGTGTTTCGTTCCTGATCTCCAAGGGCCGCGCAATACTCGGCGATGATATGGGGCTTGGTAAGACCCGCCAGGCTATCGTGGGTATGCAGATCGCAGCGTCAACCGGGATGATCCTCGTGGTCTGTCCCGCCTCGCTCAAGCTCAATTGGCGGCGCGAAATCAAGATGGTCGATCCCAATGCCAGGATCGAGGTTCTGGGCGTATCGGATGGAGCCCAGAGTGATCCACGCTGGTTGATCGTGAACTACGATCTACTCGCCAAGCATGCCCAGCGGTTGCACGCAATTCAGTGGGCCGGCGTCATCCTCGACGAGGCTCATTTTATCAAGAACAATAGCCAGAGAACGTCACACTGCCTCAAGCTGCTTGGCGTCTCCAACAATGCCCGCGAGGMCGTCATCGGGCCGCGACAGGTTTATCTGCTCACCGGCACCCCTCTAACCAACCGGCCGCGGGACCTGTTCAATCTCCTTCGTTGCGTTGGTCATCCTGCAGCACGGAGTTTTATCGCCTTCGCCAAGCGATACTGCGATGCCTACCAAAACGATTATGGCTGGGTCACGACCGGAGCATCAAACCTTGGGGAACTGAACCTGCTTATGAAGGAGATGATGCTCCGTCGAAAGAAGGAGGAGGTTCTCGACTTGCCGCCAAAAATCCGCAGCTGGGTTCCGCTGGCGGTCGAGAGTGCGGCCGCCCTGAAGGCGCAGCGATCCTTCGCCCAGTGGTTTGTGGCATCGGACGCTTCACAGCCCAACGACAAGAATTTCCTCGCTCAACTCACCAAGCTCCGGGTGGCACTCCACAAGGCCAAACACCGAGCCGTGGAAGAGCGAATACGAGACGTGATCTCGACCGACCGCAAAGTGGTCCTGTTCACAGCCTTCACCGACGGCCTGAACAAGCACAAAGCGGTTTTCAGCGGGGAGTGCGTCACGATCTCCGGCTCAGATAGCGCCGAACAGCGAATGCAGGCCGTCGATCGGTTCCAAAATGACCCCGAGGTGCGCGTTGCGATCTGCAATATCATTGCCGGTGGTGTCGGCCTCACGCTGACGGCCGCAACCCATGTGATCTTCCAGGATCTCGATTGGGTTCCGGCGAACCACCTTCAAGCGGAAGATCGCGCATATCGCATGGGTCAAACTGAGCGGGTCACCGTTGAATATATGCTCGCGGACGGCACCCTCGATGTGTTTATCGCCGATCTCCTTGAAGCCAAGCTTCGGATGATAAACGCGGTGGAAGCGGACGAGGTGCCGAACACGTCAGTTCTGGACGAACTCTACGCAAAGCTGCGCTCACTTGGTCCGGCGCTGCTGCAGGAGAACAAGGCGCTGCAGGCGACTGGCGAAGTCCTCGCTCGCCTGGAGGCGCTTGCAAAGGCTAACCTTCCACAAGCCTCCGACAAACCTCTCCTTGAGACCGGCGTCCATGAATTCAAGAGTTCTCGTGACCCCAGCCTGGTGTACCGCGTAACCTTTGGACGGGCCGGGCATCTTGAATGTACCTGCCAAGGCTTTCGCTGGAGCGGCAACTGCAAACATGTTCGAGAGGTAAGGGGGAGTACGAAGCCCTCCTTGTCTATCGATCCCACGACATAGAACCAGCCCCTGATGGCGAGCTTCTCGTAGGGATATTCGCTCGGAGGAAGCAACACGCGCGTAGCAATCCGTCACCGTGGTCAAGTCCAAAGTTTCCGTCGACTGATGCACAAGTGCTCGACGCGGGCGCGCATTGGGGTTCAGGTCAACCGTCTTCTGCGGAAATACGGTTATCCGCCGTACCTTCAAAAAAGCTGCCGTCCGAAACGTCTTACAGCAGGCGGACGCGTTGCCCGCGGAATGGGCAGTTTGAAGTAAGAGTTGCACGTCGGCTCAGACGAGCGAAATACATTTTCGGCGCTGCCCTGCGCGCTCCGAGGCTTTTGAAGCGCTGCCCCGATGCGATGAAGGCGGCAAAATGGCCGGGCCCAACGGACTAATATGGAGGAACAACTGCTTATGCTGACCACACGCTACGACGAGGCATTCCAATACGCGCATGATTTACATCGTACCCAAACGCGCAAAGGGACCAAAATTCCCTATATCTCCCACCTACTGACCGTCTCGGCGCTCGTCGTTGAGCACGGAGGGACCGAGGATCAGGCAATCGGCGCGCTTCTTCACGACGCCGCCGAAGATCAGGGCGGGGCCAAAACGCTCGACGAAATCAGAAGGCGTTTCGGCGATGCCGTCGCGCAGATAGTCTATGATTGCACCGACGCGTGGATAGAGCCCAAGCCAGACTGGCGCCCCCGCAAGGAAGCCTATCTTGCAACCTTGCCAGGCAAGCCGACGCAATCCTTGCTCGTATCGCTCGCTGACAAGACCCACAACGCCGAAGCCATTCTCTTCGACTATCGCGTTCTTGGCGATCAGCTTTGGCAAAGGTTCACTGGGGGAGCTGCAGGCACACGGTGGTACTACAATGCCTTGGCCGAAGTGTTCTTGCAGGCCTTGCCCGGACGATTGTCAGACCGGCTATCGCGCGCAGTGGCAGCTTTCGCAGAATGAGCGAGGCGGTCGATTGGGACGAGGTGCGGCTCCTTCTGGACGCCCTCTACACCGGCTCGGATCGTGGACCTCCTGCGCGCCCTCGCCGCTTAACTCGCGAAAGGTCAGCGCCGTTGCGCAGCCCCGCTCAAATCCGGCACTGACGTGCCGCCCGGCTAGTAACGGCGACTACAGGCCGCCCATTTCTTTCAGGTGGGCTAGGATCTCGGCGAGAGAAGGGCTCGGGGCTTTTGCCCGGCACTGATCCACCAGTGCCTGATTGCGCGGGTACAACTGGTCGTACTCCGCCTGAGGTGCCGCTTCCGCCGCTTCCGGCGAACTCGCCGCCTTGCTCTGATCCAGACGGGTGTCTCGAGTGCTCTGATTCAGCCCATAGTTTCTTTCGGTCAGAGTTCAACGAACTGTTTACCAAGATCCCGGCTCTGCCCCCAGGATGCCTTCCCATCGAAGACCGCCGTGGAGAGCGCTCGGCCCGATTCCGCCAGAGCATTTTGACAACGACCAGCGCTTCACAGTTTCCGTCGACGTCGATAGTCGTCGGTTTCGGTCGATGCCGGCCTGTTGCAGAGGCAGAAGGGCGAGGACAAGAAGAAGCAGCCGGAACCCGGCGCGGTTCGATGAGCGAGCGCGCTCGGCCCGATCCCGGGCCACTTCGGCAACGACATCCCGTCACCGGAATGGCAAATGCAGCGCTCGCCGCCTATCTTGATGAGCGCAACAAGGGAGTGGGCACCGGCAAGCCTCCGAAGCAGCCAGCCTCCAGGCCGGTCAAGATCGGCGACTACCAAAGCGCGCTCGGTCCGATCCCGCCAGAGCGCTTAGACAACGACCAGCGTCCACTTGCGGGCGACGAGCCAAGCGCGTCCCGATCAGCGCCGCGGACCCGTGCTGCCGGTCACGCGCCCGCTGGAATCGCGGAAGGTCGTCGTGCCTTGGCTGTGGGTGGTAGCGCGGCCAGTGACGCGGCCATCCGCGCCTTAGAATGTGGTCGAGCCTTGGCTGTCGCTCGCCGATCTTCCGGTGATACGCCCGGAGTTGTCGCGGAACGTTTGCGACTGCTGCGCCGAGCCCTTCCCCGCAACTCCTGCAAGTAACAGCGCGGCGATGAGAGCGGTCGTCTTGCTCATGGGCTCCTCCGCTTGTCAACGGCGGCCGGATTCCAGGCCACTTGGGCGGAGCAAAACCAGGCCAGCGCTGGCGATGTGAGACGATAAGCCAAGGGCCCCGATCGGGGCCCTTGGCTTATCGTCGCTTTCGTTTCTGATCAGCTCTCCATGATCTCGCCGGTGTCGGGATCGACGTGTTCGGCCGTGGCCTGGTTTTGCTCCGCCGCGGCGTTGGCGCGCCGGCGGCCGGCGGATTGTTTCAGCCGATAGCTGTCGCCGTTCATGGCCAGGATGCTGACGTGGTGGGTGAGCCGGTCGAGCAGCGCGCCGGTGAGACGCTCCGATCCCAGAACCGAGGTCCAGTCCTCGAAGGGCAGGTTCGAGGTGACGATGGTCGAGCCGCGCTCGTAGCGCTGCGAGAAGGTCTCGAACAAGAGCTCGGCGCCGGTCGGCGAGAGCGGCACGTAGCCAAGTTCGTCGACGATGAGCAGCTTCACCGCCTGCAACTCGCGCTGCAGCTTGAGCAGGCGCTTCTCGTCGCGGGCTTCCAGGAGTTGATTGACCAGAGAAGCCGCGGTYGTGAAGCTGACGGAGWAGCCCTTCTGGCAAGCCGCCAGGCCAAGTGCCAGCGCGACATGGGTCTTGCCGGTGCCGCTATTGCCGAGCGCGATGATGTTCTCGCGGCGCAGGAGATAGCCACAGCGTGCCAGTTCCAGGACGAGCATTTTGTTGAGGCCGGGGATGGCGGTGAAGTCGAAAGTGTCGAAGCTCTTCACGGCYGGGAACCGCGCCGCCCGGATCCGGCGCTCGACCGTGCGGCGTTCGCGGTCGATCAGTTCGAGCTCGATCAGGCGCAGCAGATAGCGGGCATGATCGACGCCATCACGCGCGCATTCACGGGCGACCTTGTCGTACTCGCGCAGCACTGTCGGTAGCTTCAGCTGCTTGAGGTGATGGGCCAGCAGGACTTGCGGCGTGCCGCTGGTCGTTCCCGTCGGCATCGCGTGGCTGGTGTTGCCGGTCATGCCGCTTCCTCCGGCAGGAGCACGGCATAGTCGGCGGCCGAGGTCGTCCTGACCATCGTCCTGGGCAGGTGAGGATAGGCAGACAGATCGAGACGGGCCGGCCTGCGCTCGATCTGAGCCAGCGCGATCAGCTTGACCGCGTCGAAGCCGATGGCGCCGAGCCGGATCGCCTCGGTCACCGCGAAGGTCACGACCTCRAGCGACATCGCCTCCAGCAGCCGCAGGACCTGGATGAACTCGCGCTTGCCGCGATTGCCCATGCGAGCTTCCAGCAGATGGCGCAGGTGCTGGAAGACCTCGGGCAGATCCCATCCCTGCAACGCCGCCGCCTGGTCGAGCGCATTGGGCTTGGTCTCGATCAGCGCGAGATAATGCAACGGGTTGGAGACGAAGGCGCCTTCGCCATAGCAGCGCGGGTGACGGGCAATCTCGGCTCCGCCGCACAGGATCACGACCGCGTCGACGAAGCCCTTCWCCACGACGTCCTGGAAGCCGTAGCGGGTCGGCACGGAGTAGTCGTTGGAACGGTAGCGAACGAGTGAGGTCGACGAGACCCGCGCGCTGCGCTTCTCGCACGGTTCCAGCGGCACGGCCGGCAAGGGACGCAACGCCGCCAGATCGGCGATGAGCCGGTTCCCGATCGTCCCGGCATGSCGYCCGGCCCGCTCGCCCTGCCGGGCACGGCAGCGTTCCGCCAGGCCGGCGTTCAACGCCTCGAAGCTGGCTGCCACCGGGATCGGTGTCATGAAGTTCGAGCGGGCGAACTTCACCAGGCCCTCGACCTTACCCTTGTCGTTGCCCTTGCCCGGGCGGCCGAAGCGATCCCGGAACAGGTAATGGCTCACCAACTCGGTGAAGGCACGCGTGCGCTCGCGCCGGCCGTCGCCGCAGATCTTCGCCACCGCGATGCGCGTGTTGTCGTACAGRATCGACAGCGGCACCCCGTCGAAGAAGCCGAAGGCCGAGACATGCCCGTCCAGGAACGCTTCCGTCGTCTCCCGCGGATAGGCCTTCACGAAGCAGGCGTCCGACTGCGGCAGGTCCATGCAGAAGAAATGGATCTTCTGGCGAACCCCGCCGATCACCCCGATCGCTTCGCCAAAATCCACCTGGGCGTGACCCGGTGGATGCGCCAACGGCACGAAGGTCTCGCGCCCACGGGCCCGGCCGATCCGCACGTAGTCCTTCACCACCGTGTAGCCGCCGGCAAAGCCATGCTCGTCGCRCAGGCGCTCGAAGATCCGCTTGGCCGTATGACGCTGCTTCACCGGCGCACTCCGGTCCGCGTCCAGGATCGCATCGATCACAGGCAACAGCGGACCAAGCTTCGGCTTCTCCGCCGGCTTCGTGCGCGTGTACCCCGGCGGCAGCGAGAACCGGCACATCTTCGCGAAAATCACGAACCGCCGCGTAGACCTCCACCGCGAACATCCCCGCCAACCCCAAAAGGGATCAGCCTATCCAACTGGTTGGCTTTTACGCCGCCCGCGCCACCACAAGCGAGGGCGCTTCATTGGATGGTTTTGTCACCGCCCTGCACAGGCGAGCGCGCAGTGCGGCCCGCTCGGTCCGCTCTGCCTGATCCCGGCTCAGGTCGTCGCGCTGCGCGAAACCGGCCTCGATCGCCTCGAGCAGAACCTGCTCATCGACCGGCTTGGTCAGAAAATCGACGGCCCCGGCCTTGAATGCGCGCCGGCAGGCGGTGACATCGCCATGGCCGGTGATCACAACCGTCGGCATACGCACTGCCTCGGTGGCCATCCGTTCGAGCAGCTGCAGACCCGAGACCCCCGGCATGCGGATATCGACGACCACGCAGCCATCCTGCCGCGGATCCGGGCGATCAAGGAAAGCCTGCGCGCTCGAAAACGGCTTCGCGGCGAATCCCATGGTCTTCAACAGCAGGGTCAACGCTTCCCTGACATCGCTGTCGTCATCGACCAGATAGACCGTGCGTGCAGCCGGCTTCATTCCGCAGCAACCTTCCGCTCCGCGATCAAGGCGGGGATACGGATCGCGAAGACGGCCCCACTCGCCGCTCCGTTCCGGACTTCCATGCGTCCGGCCGCGCTTTCGACCAAGCGCTCGCATAATGGCAGGCCAAGGCCCATTCCGCCGCTCTTGGTCGTGAAGAACGGCTCGAAGAGGCGCGCCATATCGGCATCCGCGATGCCGCTCCCCTGATCCGCGACCGAAATCACCGCCTCCCCCGCGACCTCCCGGACCGTGATCGTGATCACGCGCCGCTCCTCCGGCATCGCGTCGAGCGCCTCGGCAGCGTTTCGAACCAGATTATGCACGACCTGTTCGATGGAAACGCGATCCACCACCGCCCATGGCGGAATGGGGCTCAGCTCCAGCCGCAACGTGATCGCGCGCTCCTGCAGGTCGCGTTCGACCAGTTCGACCACATTGCGGGTAATCTGGTTGAGATCGGCAGGCTGCCGGACCGGATCACGTCGTGAGACATAGGCCCTCAGCCGCTCCAATATCTCGCCCGCCCTCCGCGCGTGACGGACATTGGCTTCAAGCACGCTCACGAGTTCGTCGGGGGTTTTCCCTCCCGACCGAGCCAGGCGAAGGCCCGCCTGGCTCTGGCTGAGGATCGCCGTCAGGGGTTGGGTTATCTCATGGGCAATGCCGGACGCCATTTCACCGACTGTATTGACCCGCATCGCATGGGCCAGCCGGGCCTCATGCTGGTGCAGGCGCATGGCCTCCCTTGCGCCCGCCGTTCGCCGTCTCTCGCGCCGGATCACCAGCAACAGGAAGACCGCGAGCCCCGTCGCGGTCAGTACGACGAATGCGGTGCGCGGCGGGAGGAGATCCGCCAGAACCGGCTGCCCGGCGAGGTGCAGCACGAGCGGCTGTGACCGACTGCCCAGCGCCCTTTCATAGGTGAGACGGGGGATCACTCCCTGTCCGGGAAGGGTTACCCCGGTCTGAACGAGGATCGCTCCGGCAGCATCCCGAAGCACGGGAGCGATCTCGTGCGGCAGGCCGCCCTCCGGTTCGACCAGGAGCTTGCCGTCGATCATCAGGATGAGCGCGCGGACTTCGGACGCAGTGTCGGGAAGGCGCTTGACCAGCGCGTAGAACGGCGTCCCCCCTCGGCTGGCGACCGTCCCAGCCTGCCCTGGCCCGAGTTCGCGGAGCTTTCCCGCAAGCGCCGCCATGTCGAAATCCCGGAGAGCAGATGGTGGGCTGCCGACATCCATTTCGGATGACTTGGGGAAATCGATCAGGGCGACAGCAGCGATGCGGGGATAGAAGCGCTGCATCGCCTCGACCACAGCCTGGAAGGTTGCGGATGATGCATCCGAGCTTGCGAGGACTGCTGCGAGACTGGTCAGATGAGCGTCATGCTGATCGACGCGCTGCGACAGAACGCGGTGCAGAGTGCCGCCATCCCGCTCCAATCCGTCCCGCACCCGAACGAATTCGGTAGCAGCCGCCAGGGCAAGGGCGATGAGCGCCAGCGGTATCCATAATCCGAGAAACGCGAGGAACCGTTGCTTCACGAGGGTGCGCCTAGTTTAGGCCAACCTATCGCGCAAGCCGTTCGCAGTCACC
>NZ_JBFTZN010000158.1:0-13145 GCF_056406775.1 Allobosea sp. P1_A7 | reverse complement strand
ACCTTCCTGATGGTCTTCATCATCCAGAACAGCCAGAACCGCGACACCGCAGCGATGCAGATCAAGCTCGACGAGCTTATTCTTCGGCTTGAGGGGGCTCGGGAGGAGCTGCTCGACCTTGAGGAACTCGACGAGGAGAAGCTCGAGGCGATGCGCGCGGAGTTCGAGAGGCTGGCGAGGAAGGCGAGGGAGAAAAACGGTGACTAGCTCCGGCTTGCCGGGAGAGCGAGGCATCGTCTATCGTCATGGCGTGATTTGTCCGCCCTTCGTCTCGATCTGGTATTTCGCCAATTACTCAGAGCTTTAGCATAAGCCCATACCTCAAGTGGGAGATGCAAAATGTCCTCTGATACCGCCTTGCTCGTGATCGATGTCCAGGAATCCTTCCGGCAGCGTGCCTATTTTGAAGAGACCTATGTGTCGCCCTTCATCACGCGGCTTCAGGCGCTCGTCGACGGAGCCAAGGAAGCTGGCATCCCTGTCGTCCAGATTTTCCACGTCGACCCGACCGGTCCCTTCGCCGAGAGTTCCGGCTACGTGAAGACCCTCGCGCCGCTCACGCTCGAACCAGATGCCGTCTTTCGCAAGGGGCGGCACAGCGCGCTCGTTGGCAGTGGGCTTGATGTCTGGCTGACCGAGAATGGCATTCGCCGCGTGATCGTCTCCGGCATCCGCACCGAGCAGTGCTGCGAGACCACGACGCGCCACGCGTCGGACCTCGGCTATGAGGTCGATTATGTCGGCGAGGCGACCCTGACCTTCCCGATGACCGATGCCGCCGGCCGTCAGTGGAGCGCAGCCGAAATACGGGCGCGGACGGAGCTTGTTCTGGCCGATCGCTTTGCGCGCATCGCCACCGTCGAGGACGCTCTCACTCAGCGCAGCAAGAAGCTGGCAGCATGACGCGCGAGCAGCAGCCCGTCGAGGTGCCGGTCTATGTGCTCGTACCACCGCGCGTGCTGCTGCTCGATGTCGCCGGACCGATCGAGGTGCTGCGCCGGGCCAATCTGGAACAGGACGCCTTGCGCTTCACCGTGACCTATGCCGGGCCGCTGCCTGATGTCTGGAGTTCGATCGGCCTTGGCATGACAGCCATCGGTCCCTTACCAGCCTCCCTGCCAGACGGCTCGCTGCTTGTCCTGCCCGGCAGTGCCGATGCGCCTCTTGGCCATCAGGGCTCGAGCCGGGAGGAGGATGCGGTCCAGGAGGGGCAGATCGTCGAGTGGCTGCGGCGGGCGGTTCGTCCGGGCATCCGCTTCATCTCGATCTGCTCCGGAGCCCTGCTCGCGGGCCGCGCCGGGCTTCTCGACGGGTATGATTGCACCACGCATTATGACTGCCTCAGCGAACTCGCCGAGGCTGCGCCGGCGGCCCGAATCCTTGAGAACCGGCTCTATGTCGAGGATGGCGAGCGCCTGACCAGTGCCGGGATTACAGCCGGTATCGATCTGATGCTGCATGTCGTGGCGGGGATGGCGGGGCATGCCTGCGCGCTTGCAGTTGCACGCTATCTCGTCGTCTATCTCAGGCGTGCCGGCGCCGATCCGCAGCTTTCGCCCTGGCTCGAAGGCCGCAACCACATCCACCCTTCCGTGCACCGGGCACAGGATGCGGTGGCGGCCGACCCGGTGCGCGACTGGTCGGTGAGTACGCTTGCCGATGCCGCCGCAACGAGCCCGCGCAATCTCTCGCGCCTGTTCAACGAACATGCGGGCATGAGCGTCACCGAATATGTCAATCGGATGCGGGTTGCCGTTGCGCGAGAGTTGCTGACCGGTTCCCGCCTCGACATCGAGGCGGTCGCTGAACGCGCCGGCTTTGCTTCACCTCGGCAATTGCGGCGGGCCTGGGGGCGCTTCCATAGTCTGCCGCCGAGCCGGATGCGGCAGAGCGAGGCTAATGCTGCGGGCTGAACCGGAGGTCAGACCACCGATGTCAGGCCGCCATCGACCATCAGCAGATGGCCGTTGACATAGTCGGATGCTGCCGATGAGAGGAAGATCGCGGCGCCGACCAGTTCCTTAGTCTCGCCCCAGCGCCCGGCGGGCGTCCGGCTCTTGACCCAGCCTGAGAAAGTTTCGTCGGCGATCAGCGCCTTGTTGAGCTCGGTGACGATGTAGCCGGGGCCGATCGCGTTGGTCTGGATGTTATGTTTGCCGAGCTCGGCGGCGAGACCGCGTGTCATCATCTTCACGGCGCCTTTGGTGGCGGTGTAGGGCACGATGGTGGGCCGGCCGAGCTCACTCATCACCGAGCCGATATTGACGATCTTGCCCCGGCCGCGCGGCACCATCCGCTTCGTCACGGCCTGCGTGACATAGAAGACCGAATGGAGATTGGTATTGATCAGGTAATGCCAGTCCTCGGCGGGGAACTCGGTGAAGGGCGCCCGCTTCTGCGTGCCGGCATTGTTGATCAGGATGTCGATCGGCCCGACCTCGGCCTCGATCGTGGCAATGGCCGCCTCGACGGCCTGCTGCTCGGTGACGTCGAAGGCAGAGATCGAGACCTTGCGGCCGGAATTGGCGATCGCGGCGCGTGCGGTCTCGAGCTTGCCCTTGTCGCGGCCGTTGAGCACGACATGTGCCCCAGCTTCGCTCAGACCTTCGGCCATGGCGAGGCCGATGCCCTGGCCCGAACCGGTGATGAGTGCGATCTTGCCTTCAAGGCTGAACAGCGAAAGCGACATGGCGTATCCTCGATGGCGCAGGTATGGCCGAAGAAATTCGATTTGCGCGGGCCCGCATAGCTTGGGTAAGCATCTTTCAATCGATTAGACAATTGCAGATCGGCCGAATCCGGCAAGGCCTTCCCTGGGAGAACCGCCATGCGCGCAGTCGTCATCCACGCCGCGAAGGACCTGCGGGTCGAGGAAAGGCCCGTGCCGGAACTCGGACCGCTGGATGTGCGTGTGCGGATCGAGGCGGGCGGGATCTGCGGCTCGGACCTGCACTACTACCAGCATGGTGGCTTCGGTACGATCCGCGTGCGCGAGCCGATGATCCTCGGCCACGAGATCGCAGGGACGGTCGAGGCGGTCGGCGGCGAGGTCTCGCGGGTCAGGTCGGGGGACCGTGTCGCCGTCAATCCGAGCCGGGCTTGCGGGCGTTGCCGCTACTGCCAGGCAGGCCAGCAGCAACACTGCACCGACATGCTGTTCTATGGCAGCGCCATGCGCTTCCCCCATGTCCAGGGCGGGTTTCGCGATGTGCTCGTCGTCGAGGAGCGGCAGGCGGTGAAGCTGCCTGCGCATGTGCCGGCGGCGCAGGCCGCCTTCGCCGAGCCGCTTTCGGTTTGCCTCCATGCCGCCAAGCGCGCTGGCCCCCTCCTCGGCAAGCGGGTCCTGGTGACCGGCTCCGGGCCGATCGGCGTGCTCACCGTGGTCGCTGCCAGGGCGGCGGGAGCCTCCGAGATCGTCGCGACCGACGTTGTCGACGGTCCGCTGCCGACGGCATTGAAGATGGGCGCGACGGGCGCGATCAACGTCATGGTGGAGCCGGAGCGGCTCAAGGCGGAGTACGGCGCGGAGAAGGGAACCTTCGACGTGATGTTCGAGGCCTCGGGTAACCAGCATGCGCTGACGGGTGCGTTCGACGTGGTGCGGCCCGGCGGGGTCATTGTGCAGATCGGCGTCGGCGGCAATTTCACCCTGCCGATGAACGTGCTGGTCGCCAAGGAGTTCGATCTGCGGGGCTCATTCCGCTTCCATGAGGAGTTCGACTGGGCCGTGGCGATGATCGGCTCGGGCAGCGTCGATCTCTCTCCGCTGCTGACGGCGTCGATCCCGGTCGAGCGGGCCGTCGAGGCCTTCGAGCTGGCTGGCGACAAGTCGCGGGCGATGAAGGTGCAGCTCGCCTTCGCCTGATCAGCCGAGCCGCAGCGTCGGATGGCCCGTCTGGCCGTGCAGCGCGGGGTCGTAGACGACGAAGGTGTCGCGGCCGCCATGCTTGGCGGCATAGAGCGCGGCATCGGCATGGGCGGCCGCGCTCGACAGGGTTTCCAGCGGGCCGACGATGCAGGCGCCGATGCTCACGGTMGCGGTGATCGCCTGCGCCCCATTAAGCTCGATCGGGGCTGCCCTGATCTCGCTGACGATCTTGGCGGCAATCGCCGAAAGCGAGGCGAGCGAACTGTCGGCGATCAGCAGGATGAACTCGTCGCCGCCCCAGCGGGCGCAAATATCATAGTTGCGCAGCACGGCGGACATGCGGTGTACGACCTCGATGATCACCCGGTCACCGGCCTGGTGGCCATAGGTATCGTTGATCGTCTTGAAGTCATCGAGATCGACCAGGGCGAGCGCCGTCGGGCGCCCGGTGCGAAGGGCCCGGTTCTGCTCCTGGGCAAAGGCCCCTTCAAAGCCACGTCGATTCAGCACCGAGGTAAGCGGGTCGTGATGGGCGAGATGCTCGAGCGTCTCGGTGCGCTCCCGTACCATTGCCTCGAGTCGGTCGGTATTGTCGCTAACCGCGCGTGCCATCTCCTCGAGGGCGCGCGACAGGCGGCCGATCTCATCATGGCCGGCGTCAGTGTCGGAAGGTGTGAACGAGCCGGCGCGGACGCGCATCACGGAGGCTTCCATCCGCGCCAGCCTGTCGAGAACGCTGCGTTTGAACAGCAAGGTCATCAGTGTGGCGGCAGTCATCAGGATGGTGGCCAGCAGCAATGCGATCGGAAGAAACAGCCTTCGATCGATGATCTGGTCGACATCCATCAGGCTGATGTTGAACCAGCCCAGGCGGTCGAGATAGCCCACTCCGACGAGCGTTTCGCGGCCGCTGACGGTCATGAAGCGTGAGCGGACGGGGGCTTCACCCCGCGCGACCTCAGCCATCATGCCGGTCAGCGCCGCACGGTCGGCTTCTTCGTCGACAAGGGCAAAGATCGTCTTCTTGGCCTTGAGGTCCTTTGTCAGACTATGAAAGTCGACAAGGCGCGGATCGCGATGCGCCTGCACCGCGCCGTTGCGGTCGACGAAGATGCTCTGCACGCCGACCTGCGGGATATCGACGACTTCGCGAATGAACTGGCTGAGATCGACGCCGGTCCCGATGATGCCGAGCTGCTTGTCACCCTTGCTGATGATGCAGTTGATCCAGACCTTGGTGACTTTGAGATTGTCGTCGTGGTCGACATTGAGGTGGCAGCCGGAGCCGAGCGCCGCCGTCTTGTAGTACCAGCCGTCGCGCGGGTTCTCGCGTGAGAGGGTGTAGCGCCTGCGGGCGGTCTCGTAAGTGTTCTGCTTGTCGTTGAAGTAGTAGTTTCCGGAGCCGTCGAGCACGACGAAATAGCTGCGATCCTTGAACGAGAGCCGGTAATGCTCAAGTTCAGCGAGCCCGCGCTCGGATTTCTCGGGATCGTTCTCATCTGCCGCCCAGGCAAGAATGGCTGGGGAGCGCGCCACCGTTTCGGCCAGCGAGACCTCCCGCATCAGGGATTCCAGCCCGCGATAGCGATCGAACAGGATCTGCTTCTCGGCGAAGAGCGTGCCGAGTTTCTCGACCGTCGCGTTGACGATCCAGAGAAGAGCTGCGGTCGAGGGGATGGCGACCGCAAGCAGGGCGGCCAGGGTCAAGACGAGAACCCGGCCCCTCAACCCCGAGGTGAAGGCCGGCCGCGCGATATTCGCCCTCATCCCGAGCAGTGCCCCGACAGCGTCCGCCGAACCTAACTGGATGTCGTGATTCGACGCGTTTGATTCGGCCTGTTTCTGTCACGATGCTTGCACGGGTGAAGCTAGAAATCACCCGTGCCAGTGTCCAATCCAGCCGCAAAAGCTTAGAAGAGGCCTTCGATCTGTCCTTCCGCATCGATATGGATGCGTTCTGCGGCGGGCTCCCGGGGCAGACCGGGCATGGTCATGATGTCCCCGCAGATCGCGACGACGAATCCGGCCCCGGCCGAGAGGCGAAGTTCACGGACCGGAACGATGTGGCCCGAGGGAGCGCCGCGCAACGTGGGATCGGCCGAGAAGGAGTATTGGGTCTTGGCCACGCAGACGGGAAGGTGTCCATGCCCGGCAGCTTCGAGTTCCGCGAAGCGCGCGCCCACCTTGGCGTCGTGGGAGATGCCAGCCGCGCCATAGATCTCTTCGGCAATGGTCTGCAGCTTGTCGCGCAACGGCATGGCATCTGGATAGAGCGGCGCGAAATCCGCCTCGTCATCGTCGGCCAGTGCGGCGACCTTGCGCGCCAGCTCCTCTGCGCCCGCGCCGCCTTCGGCCCAGTGCCGGCTGATCACGGCTTCGACGCCAAGATGGTTGCGGCAATAATGGCGGATCAGCTCATGCTCGGCATGGGTGTCGCTGTCGAAATTGTTGATCGCGACGATCGGCGGAACGCCGAATTTCCGGATGTTGACGACATGGCGCGTCAGATTGGAGAGCCCGGCTTCGAGCGCCTTCAGGTTCTCCTGGCCGAGCGCATCCTTGGCTGCGCCGCCATGCATCTTCAGCGCGCGGACGGTCGCGACCACGACAGCCGCGGCCGGCTTGAGGCCGGCCTTGCGGCATTTGATGTCGAAGAACTTTTCCGCGCCGAGATCGGCTCCGAAGCCGGCTTCGGTCACGACATAATCGGCGAGCTTCAGTGCGGCGCGCGTGGCGATCACCGAGTTGCAGCCATGGGCGATATTGGCGAAGGGGCCGCCATGGACGAAGGCGGGCGTTCCTTCCAGGCTCTGCACGAGATTCGGCATGAGCGCATCCTTGAGGAGGACGCTCATCGCGCCGGTCGCCTTCAGCTCGGCGGCAGTGATCGCGCGCTTGTCGCGGCTGCGGCCGACCACGATGCGGCCGAGCCGGTCCTCGAGATCGGCATGGTCGCGAGCGAGGCAGAAGATCGCCATGACTTCCGAGGCGACAGTGATGTCGAAGCCGTCCTCGCGTGGATAGCCGTTGCCATTGCCGCCCAGCGACGACACGATCTGCCGCAAGGCGCGATCATTCATGTCCATGACGCGGCGCAGCGCAACATTGCGGGCATCGAAGTCGAGCGCATTGCCCCAATAGATATGATTGTCRACCAGCGCAGCGAGCAGGTTGTGGGCGCTGGTGATGGCGTGGAAGTCGCCGGTGAAATGCAGATTGATCTGTTCCATCGGCACGACCTGCGCATAGCCGCCGCCGGCGGCCCCGCCCTTCATGCCAAAGCAGGGACCGAGCGACGGTTCGCGCAGCGCGATCATGGTACGCTTGCCGAGGCGWGACAGGCCGTCGCCGAGGCCAACCGTCGTGGTGGTCTTGCCCTCGCCGGCGGGCGTCGGGCTGATCGCCGTGACGAGGATCAGCTTTCCATTTGGACGCTGCTCGAAATCCGGGATCGCGGCGCCATCGATCTTTGCGATGTACTTGCCGTAGGGATGAAGGGCCTCTTCGGGAATCCCGACCCTTTCGGCGATGCTGGCGATGGGCGTGAGTTCGGTTGCGCGGGCAATTTCGATATCGGTCGGCATACGGTTTCCTTCGCCGCGTCGCGACCCAGACCGGAGCACGCGGAATCGGCGGTCACAGTGCCGTGAAACGGGCCATTCTGCCACTGCTTTCCCGGAACGCTGCGTCCATATTTTGGCACGGCTCCGGTCTTCACCCCAAGGGGAGGGGCACCAAACTGGGATCCGGGATGGGAGTGCGCGATGCCGCAAATTGGGTTCAACCGCCGTGATCTCGTCGCTTCCGCGCTCGCTGCGGCCGGGCTCGCGGCGCTGTCTCGTCCCGAACCTGCCCGGGCCCAAGGAGCGGAACTTCCGATGACGCCTGCCTGTGAGGGTAGGGCGGCGGTTACCAGGCGCCAGACCGAGGGGCCGTATTTCACGGCGTCCTCCCCGCTCAAGCGGGATCTGCGCGGAGATGGGCCAGGCGAGATGCTGGTGCTGTCCGGTTTCGTGCTGACGCCRCAATGCCGCCCGGTCGGCGGAGCCCTGGTCGATCTCTGGCATGCCAATGCGAGCGGCGACTATGACAATGCGGGCTTTCTCTTCCGAGGCCACCAGTTCACCGACGCGCAGGGCCGGTACCAGTTCATCACCCGCATGCCCGGCCTCTATCCCGGCCGGACACGACATTTTCATGTGAAGGTTCGGGCGGGACAGGGGCCGGTCCTGACGACCCAGCTCTATTTCCCGAGCGAGCCCGGCAGTGCGCGCGACGGTATCTTCGATCGCGCGCTGCTGATGGATATCCGCGCTGCCGAAGGTGGGCGTCTCGGCCGGTTCGATTTCGTGATCGCGGCCTGAGCGAACCGGCGTGAGCCGGCCCGCTCGGGCTTTGGCTCACGCGACGAGATGGGCGTTCTGCGGGAACAGGAACTTGCGCGCTTCCTCGTCGAATTCCGTCTTGAAGGCGAACTGATCCTTCAATGCCACCGCGCGCTGAGCGGCGGGGCGAGCGGAAATCTCATCGAGATGGCGCTTGACGTTGGTCAGCTTGCCGAAGGCCTCTTCACCGAGCGCGAAGKCCGCGCGCGTCGACCAGCCCCAGACCGACATGTCGATCAGCGTGTAGCTGTCTCCCAGCATGTAACGATGCTTGCCGAGCTGGTCGTTGATGATGCCCCAATGTCGTTCGGCCTCGCGCGAGTAGCGGTTGATTGCGTAGGGGATCTTCTCAGGCGCAAAACGGGTGAAATGCACGGCCTGTCCACAATAGGGGCCGATGCCGGTGGCGACGAACATCAACCAGGAGAGCATCTGGCCTCGTGCCGCCGRTGTGCTCTCGGGGAGGAACTTGCCGGTCTTCTCCGCGAGATAAAGCAGGATCGCGTTGCTATCGAAGATCGTGACGTCGCCATCAGTCAGGGCTGGCGTCTTGGCATTGGGATTGATCGCCAGGAACTCGGGCTTGAACTGGTCGCCACGCCGGGTATCGACCGGCACCATCTCGTAGGGCAGCCCGGCTTCCTCAAGGAAGAGCGCGATCTTCGCGGGGTTCGGCGACGGATGATAGTAGAACTTGATCATCGATTGGGTCTCCTGGCGCAGGGTGATCGAGCGGGTCTTACCGCTGTTTCGTCGCGTAAGCTGCAAGATCCGTCAGCCTGGCGATAGTAAGGTCGGCGCCCGCCCCGAGCCGTTCCGGTTGYATGCGCAGAGCCTTGAACAGTGCCGTGGGGCCGATCCCGCCGGGGGCCGCCAGCTCGGCGCGCAAGGCCGATGCGGGAATGCGCTCGATGCGCGCGACGGTGAAGCCGTAGGCTTTGGCGCCGGCGATATCGAAACCGTTGGAGGAAACGAAGAGGATCTCCTCGCGAGCAAGGCCCAGTCGCTTCTCTACCAGCTCATAGCCGCGGGGGTCCGGCTTGTAGACGCCGATCTCGTCGACGCTGATCACGGTTTCCAGCAACTTGTCGATTCCGGCCTGGGCGACGAGGCGCTTCAACATGGCCGGGCTGCCATTCGAGAAAATGGCGAGGCGGAAGCCCGCAAGCTCCTCGAGTGCCTGCCTTGCCTCCGGGTAGAGCGCGAGCGCGTCATAGGCTGCCGCAATTCTGGCGATCAGATCGGGCGTCGCCACCAGCCCGAGTGTCGCCAACGTGAAGTCGAGCGAGTCGCGCGTGACCGTCCAGAAATCCTCATAGCGGCCCATCAGCGCCCTGAGCCAGGTGTACTCGAGCTGCTTCAGCCGCCAGATCTGGGTGATCGTTTCGCCATGGCCGGGAAACGCCTCGTCAGTGACGCCGGCAACGGATTGGACGTCGAACAAGGTGCCATAGGCGTCGAAAACGAGGGCTTTGAGCGCCATGGGCGGTTCCCTTGCCGCGGGATCGGGGATCGGTGCTTCTTCTTAGCACTCGCGTTGGCGGCGCGGTGCGTGATATCCGCACAAGCAGTTTTTCCTTGATGCCCACAGGTTGCCGCATGTCGAACCGCCCCGTGATGCTGATGGTCCTCGATGGCTGGGGCTGGCGCGAGGATGAAACCAGTAATGCGGTGAAGCTGGCGAACACGCCGAATTTCGATCGCTATTGGGCCAGTGCGCCGCGCGCTTTCCTGAAGACTTCGGGGCTCGATGTCGGCTTGCCGGAAGGCCAGATGGGTAATTCCGAGGTCGGCCATCTCAATCTCGGCGCCGGGCGCGTCGTCATGCAGGACCTGCCGCGGATCAACCAGGCGATCCAGGACAAGTCGATCGCGCAGGCGCTGGACGCGACCGGGCTTGTCGCGAAACTCAGGGATACAGGGGGCACCTGCCACCTGCTAGGCCTCGTCTCGCCCGGGGGGGTGCACGCCCATCAGGATCACGCCGTGGCGCTGGCCCGGATTCTGACCGGGCAGGGTATCCCGGTCTGCATCCATGTCTTCACGGATGGACGAGACACCCCACCGCAATCGGCGGCAGAGTATGTACGCGATTTCGCCGCGGCCCTGCCGAAGGAGGCTGTGATCGGCAGCCTGTCGGGCCGTTATTTCGCGATGGATCGCGACAATCGCTGGGAGCGCGTCGAGCAGGCCTGGCGCGCCATGGTGCTGGGCGAGGGCAAGGCCTTCGCGACGGCCGGGGAGGCGGTCGCCGGCGCCTATGCGGAGGGCGTCAATGACGAGTTCATCGTTCCAACCGTGATCGCTGGATATGCCGGCATGCGGGACGGCGACGGGTTGCTCAGCTTCAATTTTCGCTCGGACCGGATTCGCGAGATTCTGGCCGCGGTACTCGACCCGGATTTCACGGGCTTTACTCGGGCTCGCGTGCCGAAGCTTTCCAGGGCGGTCAGCATGACCTCCTACAGCGCCGAACTCGACAAGATCATGCCGGYGCTGTTTCCGCCGCAGACGCTCTCGAACGGTCTCGGAGAGACCGTCGCCAAGGCAGGGCGGATGCAGGTCCGCATGGCAGAGACCGAGAAATATCCGCATGTGACCTATTTCTTCAATGGTGGCGAAGAGCGCCTCTATCCCGGCGAGGACCGGGTGATGGTGCCGTCTCCCAAGGTCGCGACCTACGATCTGCAGCCCGAAATGTCGGCGCCGGAGCTGACGGACCGCGCCGTCGCGGCGATCACTTCGGGGCGATATGATCTCGTCGTGCTGAACTTTGCCAATCCCGACATGGTTGGGCATACCGGAGTGCTTTCGGCGGCGATCAAGGCGGTCGAAACCGTCGATGCGGGCCTGGGCCGGATTGCCAAGGCAATCGAGCAGATGGGGGGTGCCCTGCTCGTCACGGCCGATCACGGCAACAGCGAGCTGATGGTCGATCCGGTGACCGGCAAGCCGCATACCGCCCACACGACGTTTCCGGTGCCCGTGATGCTGATCGGTGGCGATGCGAAGGCGTTGGCCGATGGCAGGCTCGCTGATGTCGCGCCGACGCTGCTGGCATTGATGGGGCTAAAACAGCCGGACGAGATGACCGGCCGCTCGCTGCTGCGCTGACCAATGCAGGCTGATCAGAAGCTGTAGGCGGCTTTCACCTTGACGGGATGCTGGCTGAAATTGGTGAGGTCCAGATTACGGGGTTCACCCTTGGCCTTGCCGGCGACCTGCATGTTGTAGGCGGCCGAGAGCGCGAGCTGTTTCGTCGCCTGCCAGTAGATGCCGGGGCCGGCGAATGTGGCGTAGCCCGCTTCGTTGCCGAAGCCGAGATCGTTGTAGCGCCGCAGATGGCGGACCTCGCCGCTGACATAGAGGCCGTCGACGACCTGCCAGGCCAGTGATCCTGAGGCCGTAAAGGTCGAGGAGCGCCCATAGGGGTCGGGGCCGGTCCAGGTCATGTCCTGGGAGAGATTGAGCGCGGCATAGAGCTTGCCTGGCACCAGCGCCGTGTCGGCGAAGAGACGGATGCCGGTATTGAAAGTGGTGAAGCGGCCGGCGCCGTCGGGATCAGTGCGATTGACGCTCGGATCGAGCACCACCGTCAGGCCGATGCCGTGCAAGTCACGGCCCAGCAGGCGGTATTTCATCTCGACGCCGGCACCATTATTGCTTGAATTAGCACTGATCCCCCCGGCCGAAGCATTGGTGTAGCCACCGAGCAGATAGGGGCCGATCTCGAAGCAGGAGAAGAGCCCATAGGAGCCCTGGAGCTGCGCGCCGTGGGCGTTCGACCGGCCACTGCGCGCGCCGAAGGCGCCGCCATAGGTCAGGCTCGGCCCGAACGAACCGAGCTCCGCCACGTCCGAACCGGTTGTGAAGCCGAAAGCGTCGGTCGGGATGCCTTCGCTCTCGGCGCAGGCTGAGAGCGTCGGCTGGGCGGCAGGCACGCTCTTGCGGGTAGGCAGGTCGGTTGCCAAGGCGTTGGCGGAAAGAGCGCTCAGGGCAAGGGCAGCGGCGGCAATCTTCGGCAGCATCGGTCAGTCCTCGGGTATCGATGCCCCAAGATCGATCAGGTGCAAATGATTTGCAAGAGCGTTAACTGGCCGCCAGAATTGTTGCGGGGAGAATCCTCGCGAAATTGGTCGGGAATGGCGAGACCGCGCCGGCTTCCCAAAATATAATAAAGTTACATCTTTGCAGCGACACTGCTATCGCACCGCAACCGAAGCGAGGCGGGCCGCAACGAGCGGCGCAATGCCGGCGAGTTCGGCGGCAGGCTTCCAGGCTGCGGCGTGAACTTCCTCGAGCTGCGCGACGAGCGGCACCGCGGGATCGGCGACGAAGAGATATTGCAGATCGTGATGGATATGGTCCGGCTCTCCGCGCGAGGGTTTTCCGGGGACGTCATGGCTGTCGATGACGAAGGGCAGATCGTCGCCGCGATGCCAGGGATGCAGGGCAAGCCTGCTGACGCCGGTCTCTTCGATGGCCTCGCGCGCAGCGGAAAGATTGAATGCTTCGGCCTCTTCGTAATGGCCGCCAGGCTGCAGCCAGCGACCGATGACGACATGGTCGATCAGCAGTACCTGGGCGTGATCCGGCGACAGGACGATCGCACTGGTCGTGACATGGCCCGGAAAGGTGTCGCGCTCGTCGAGCGCATGGCCTGCGGCAATCTGCCAGCGCAACAGCGACAGATGCTCACGCCGCGAGGCGACCTCGGCGCGATAGCGCGTCACTACGCCCTCAAGGCGAGACCGGAAGGAAATAGTCATGGCAGTTGCAGCTCGTATTCCTGGAATCGACCATTCTTGATGCCGTCATAACCGATCAGGAAGCGCAGGCGACCAGGCCTTTCCTCGAGAATGGTCACGACCTCCGCCTTGGCATCCTTGGGC
>NZ_JBFTZN010000157.1:0-13522 GCF_056406775.1 Allobosea sp. P1_A7 | reverse complement strand
CCCAACAACATGGGCCTGCGGGATGGAGAGGGCATCAAGCAGGCCGATTGCATCCGCGGCCATGTCGGCAAGTGTGTAGGTCACAGGTGGCCGCTGTCCCGCCATGAGGAGAGACACCAACGTTCCGACATCTACGGTTCCATGCTGGGCGAAGGAGGTTGAACGCCCGGCATCCCGATTGTCGAACCGGATGACGCGATAACCCAGCGCGGCCAGTTCCCCGCAAAAGGGATCAGCCCAGCGGATCATCTGCGTCCCCAGTCCGGAGATGAGCAGGATGGCCTCCGCCGCTTCCTCACCGAAGCTGTCATAGGCCAGGGTGATGCCGTTACTGTTCAGGTTCTTCATCATCGTCCGCTTCCAGCCGTCAAATCCGGGTAGCCTGTAGTTTGTCTGCCCAGTGCGTTAGGCGCTCTTGCAGCAGGCGAGCGCGAACATAGTCGCTCTCTTCTTCCTCAAGACGCTCGATGATCTCGAAGGTGAATGCCTCCGTCCCTTCGGCGCGCCACGCGTCCTGGAGGGAACGATGCGTGTTATTTCCGAGCTGCAGGGTGAACCAAAGCCGGTTCTGGATCGTGGACAAGTCAGGAGCTTGTCCCACCCAGACCGCACCGGTGGGTATGCAGCGAACGGCGTAGATGCCGGTCACGATCTCTCGTTTCCGATAGGCCGCTACGGCTGCCTTCCGATCTTCGCGTTTCATGACGTGAGCGCCTCCTGACGGCGGCGACAGCTAGCCGAAGCAGTTTGAGAAAGCAATATTACCCGGATAATATTGACGTGTGCCTTTTTGGCCGGGTAATAACTCGCAGTGGAGGATCCTATGTCCGATTACCTGTCCAAGTTGTGCACCGCTTTCGTCGGCACGGAGCAGCTAGCGGCTGGATCTCTGATTGACGTGGCCTTGGCGATCAAGGCCGCTGAAGGCGACCGCGCTGACGCGTCCATTCTCGTCTTCGACGATGCTACGGGCTCCGTCGTGGATCTCGACCTGCGAGGCACGACCGCCGAAGTCGTGGTCCGTCTCAGCGAGCGGGGGAAGCGAGAGACAGCGGCGGCCAGGACGCAAACGGCTTCGGACACCGATGCAGAGCCTCGCGGGCGTGGGCGGCCGAAACTAGGCGTCGTCGCCCGAGAGGTCACACTGCTTCCCCGACACTGGGAATGGCTCTCCGCGCAGCCCGGCGGGACGTCACAGGTTTTACGGCGCCTCGTAGACGCGGCTCGCCGATCCGATGGCGGCCAGACCCAAGCCAAGGCCGCGCGCGAAGCCGCCTACCGCTTTCTCAACGCATTGGCCGGTGACCTTCCTGGCTTCGAGGATACTATCCGGTCCTTGTTCGCGGGCGAGGATCGGGACTTTGCCGACCGCATGAACGCTTGGCCGCCGGACGTAAGACGCCATGCTTTGAAGCTGGCGACTGGATCATGTCCGCCTCGCGCCCCTCAGGAGCCGGATCCAACAATCCGCTAACCACCCTCCTGCGACCTTCGGAACGTCAGCTAATCCGCATAGTCCCTGGCGTCCTTCCGCCAGCCGGAAGGACGATCGTGGCCGGTTACCATACGTCAGATTCTATCCACCAGATCATCGGACCGGATATCGTATCCGGTCCGATGATCTAACCTTCTGTGTTTGCATCGGCTTTTCCGAAAACCGCAATCCACTTTTCGGGCCGATGCCTTAGCGATGACGATCCGGCCGCGCGGGACGATCTGATGCGCTGAGATCGCGACGACCGCGAGCCGGCCTCACCTTGTGAACGCGGCAAGGGCTTGGTCAGGCTGGAAACAAAGCGAACCGGCCTTGCGGCGCCGGACGCCCGTCGATCGCGTCCGGACTCATCCGGCGGTTGCCTCAGGGGCAGCCGCCCCCGGGGGCAACCGCCCTTTCCGGGGATCACACGGCCCACCACGGCGGAACTCTCTGTCTAAAATAAAATACTAAAAATCTTATTGCGATATTCATGTGCGCGAATAAGCTCGGGGAAACGAGGGAGAGCGCGATGAGAGATGAGCAGGATGCCGCAGAGGCACCTGAGCGTTCCGAAAGCGAAGAGGACAATCGGGCGCGCATGCTTGCCAGCCCCATGTTCGTCGGCTCGTTGCAGCGCGGCTTCGCGGTGCTGGAAGCCTTCACTCCCGATCAGCGCGAGATGGGCATCACCGAGATCGCAGCCGCGACCGGCCTCGACAAAAGCGCAGCGCAGCGCTTCACGTTCTCGCTCTATGCGCTCGGTTATCTCGAGAGGAATCCGGCGACCCGCAAATACAGTCTGTCGCGGCGCGCGCTCGGGTTCGCCTATGCCTATCTGCGCAGCGATCCGCTGGTCGAGGTGGCGACCCCCTATCTCGCCGACCTCCGCCAGAACTGTCAGCAGCGGGTCGATCTCAGCGTTCTCGACGGCACCGACATTCTTTACGTCGTGCGTCTGCAAAGCCAGCGGGAGGCGTTCGGCGCAACCTTGGTCGGCCGCCGCATCCCCGCCTTCTGCGTGTCCGGCGGCCGGGCCATGCTGTCGCGCCTGTCGGAGGCGGAAGCCCTGGCCCTGGTCGAACGCAGCAACCGCAGGCAGTTGACCCCCTATACCGTCACCGATGTCGATCAGATCATGGCGGCGATCGACCGCGCCCGGACGGATGGGTTCGCGATCTCCGTGCAGGAAACCCTGGTTGGCGAGATCGTGGTCTCGGCACCCGTGGTCGATATGCGCGGCTTGCCGCGGGCTGCGGTTCACATCGCCATGTCCTATGCCGAATTCGACGAGAGCACGGTGCGCGAGCGGTTCGCACCGCTGGCTGTCGCGACCGCGCGCCTGATCGCCGGTGGTGGCTACTAGCGATGAGCGGCTACCCACCCACTCATTACGCGGCGACGCGAACCGACGACGCGCGCTGGCCGGGGCTGGACGGAGATCACGAGACTGAGACCTGCATTGTCGGCGGTGGCCTTGCCGGCGTCGCAGCCGCGCTGGCGCTGGCCGAGCGCGGGCGGTCCGTCATCCTGCTGGAGGCGCACCGCATCGGCTGGGGCGCATCGGGACGCAATGGCGGTCTTGCCACGCGCGGCTATCCGATTGCGATGCCGGCTTTGGCCGATCGCGTCGGCATCGACGAAGCCAGGGCGCTCTGGCGGCTGAGCAGCGAGGCGCTCGCCATCGTTCGTCGCCGGGCCGAAGCGCTGGGTCCGACGGTGCTCGTCGGCCACGGCGCCCYGCGGTGCCGGATGGCGGAACACCCGGACAGCCTGGGCTCCTATGTCTCAGCCATGAACGAGCGCTTCAATGCGGGCCTCGTTCATCTGCCGGCGGCCCAGCTCGGCGCGATGCTCGCGACCGATCGCTATGCCGACGGGTATCTCAATCCCTCGTCGCTTCAGCTGCATCCGCTGAATCTGGCGCGTGGCATGGCAACCACTGCGGCGCAGCACGGTGCACACCTGCACGAAGGCGCCGCCGTCGTCTCGCTGAAGCGCCGGGGCACGGCCTGGACTGTCGCGACGAAGGCCGGCGCCGTCTCCGCCCGTCATGTCGTGCTTGCCGGTGGTGCGCATCTCGGCCTGCTCCACAGGCGCCTGGGACTTGCGACGGTGCCGGTCGCGAGTTTCGTGATGACGACGGAGCCCGCACCCGGGCGCATCAGGCAGGCGATCGCGACCGACGCCGCCGTCTCGGATACGCGCGTCGCCACCGATTATTATCGCGTCCTGCCCGACGGACGGCTGCTCTGGGGCGGGCGGGCGAGCGCGCTTGAACCCAACGCGGCGCGGCTGGCGCGGCTGCTGCGTGGCGACATGGCGCGGATCTATCCGCAACTCGCCGATCTGAAGGTCGAGATGGCGTGGGGCGGCCTGATGCCGATCGCCCGGCACCGCATGCCGGTGATCGGCCCCCTGGAACAAGGACTATGGGCTGCCGCCTGTTTTGGCGGCCTGGGCCTGGTGAACACCACGCTCGCCGGCGAGCTGATCGCCGGCGCCATCGCCGACGGTGACGACCGCCACCGGCATTTCGCGCCATTCGGGCTGCCTTTCGCTGCAGGCTCGGCTGGCCGGGCCGCATTCCAGTTCATCTATTGGCGCCATCAGCTCGGCGACCAGTTCCAGCAGATGCGGCGGCGAGCATCGCGGCCGGCAAAGGAAACCCCATGACCGATGCAGCCGTCGCCATCTCGTCGGTACGCAAGACCTTCGCCGGCGCCAGTCAGCCTGCGCTGGGCGGCGTCTCGCTCGATATCCTGAAGAACGAGTTCTTCACGCTTCTGGGCCCGTCGGGCTGCGGCAAGACAACCCTGCTGCGCATGATCRCCGGTTTCGAAAATCCGGATTCGGGCGCGATCCTGCTCGATGGCACCGCAATGGAGCGAACGCCGCCGAACCGCCGGCCGGTCAATACGGTCTTCCAGAGCTACGCCCTGTTTCCCCATATGAGCGTGGCGCAGAACATCGCCTTCGCGCTCGAGATGCTCGGCCGGCCGCGCGAGGCCATTCGGGCGCGCGTTGCCGAGATGATGCGCCTGCTGCGCCTCGACGGGCTTGGCGACCGCCGGCCCGCCCAGCTCTCGGGCGGACAGCAGCAGCGTGTCGCCCTCGGGCGGGCGCTGGCGCCTGAACCGAAAGTGCTGCTGCTGGACGAGCCGCTGTCGGCGCTCGACCTCAAGCTGCGCAAGGAGATGCAGATCGAGCTCAAGCGGCTTCAGACCGAAACCGGCATCACCTTCGTCTTCGTCACCCATGACCRSGARGARGCGCTGRCSATGTCCGACCGCRTCGSCGTGATGCGCGGCGGCGCCGTCATGCAGATCGGGCGACCAGCCGATATCTACGAGCGCCCGGCCAATCTCTTCGTTGCCGAGTTCATTGGCGAGGCCAATCTCCTGCCTGCGATATGCGTCGATCGAAGCGGGGATGGCGGGAGCTTCCGCCTGGCAGGCGCGTCAGACGATGATGGCCCGATCGCCGTCGCCGATGCCGGCCTCCTTGCGCCGGGCGAGAAGGCGATGCTCGTCGTGCGCCCCGAACGCGTCGCCGTCGTGCCGGCGCAGACATCGCGCTTGCGCGGCCAGGCCCGCCAGGCCGTCTATCGTGGCAGCGATCTGATGCTGCATGCGTCTTTGCCGGGCGGGGCCCTGTTGCGGGCCCGCCTGCCGGGAGATGCCGATGTCACGGCACTGATCGGGCAGGTCAGCGGCTTTGCCTTTCCGAGCGATGCCGTCAGGGCCTTTGCGGCATGAACGAGCTCCGCTCCCGCGATATCGCCCTCACCGCGCCGGCCGCGCTGTTCCTCGTGGCCTTCATGGTCGCGCCGCTTCTGCTGATGGTCTACGTCTCGACGCTGGAGCGCGCGCCCTTCGGCGGCGTGCTCTGGGGCAGCCATACCGCTGTCGCCTACGAGAAGTTGCTGCTCGAGCGCGATCTGCTCGGCGCCATCTCCTTCAACAGCGACTATATCGCGATATTCGGCCGCTCATTCCGTCTCGCGGCGATCACCACGGTGCTGGCGCTCGCCATCGGCCTGCCGACCGCGCTCTACATGACCACGCTGTCGCCGCGCCGCGCCGCCATCATCCTGTTTCTGGTGACGGTGCCGTTCTGGACCAATCTCCTGGTGCGCAACTTCGCCTGGATCCTGATCCTGCGGAATGGCGGCCAGCTCGACAGCCTGCTGCTATGGCTCGGGATCACGAGCCAGCCGCTCGACATCCTCTACACGCCATGGGCCACCGGGATCGGCCTGACCTACTCGTTCCTGCCCTTCATGATCCTGCCCGTCTATGTGGCGCTGGAGCGGATCGATCGGCGGCTGATCGAAGCGGCCTTCGATCTCGGCGCCGACCGGATCCGCGTCCTCACCCGCGTCGTGCTGCCCTTGGCGATGCCGGGCATCGTCGCGGGCGCCGTTCTCGTCTTCGTGCCCTGTCTCGGCGCCTATGTCAGCCCGGAACTTCTGGGCGGCGGCAAGTCGCTGATGATCGGCAATCTCGTGCAGGCCCAGTTCGGCGCGTCGCGCAACTGGCCGTTCGGAGCGGCGCTGGCGCTGGTGCTCGTGCTCATCCTGCTCTTGTCACTGGCGCTGCTTGCGCTGGTGCGGCGGCGTGCGGAGCGCCTGTCATGATGCGCGACCAGAACCTGCTGCACATTCCCGGCGCCAGCGTCATCGCCGCGCTGGCACTCGTCTTCCTGTATCTGCCGATCGTGACGCTCGTCGCCTTGTCGTTCAACGCCAGCGACCTGACGACGATCTGGACCGGGTTCAGCGTCAGATGGTACGCGGTGGTCCTCGACAATGGCGACATGCTGCGCGCGGCGAAGAACTCGCTGATCACGGCGAGCATTGCCACGGTGCTGGCGACGGCAGCGGCGACCRCCGCAACGCTTGGCGTCGCGCGCACGCGTTCGGCCTATCGCGGTGTCGTCGAAGGCTTGCTCGGACTGCCGCTGCTGGTCCCTGAAATCGTCACGGCGGTGGCACTGCTGTTGCTCTTCGTRCTGATCGGGGCGCCGCTCGGCCTGCTCTCGGTCATCCTTGCGCACACCGTGTTCTGCATCCCATTCGCCTATTATCCGATCCGCTCGCGCCTGGCGGGCCTCGACCCCGCTTTGATCGAGGCCGCGAGCGATCTTTACGCCTCGGCATGGCAGCGGTTCCTGCGCATCGAACTGCCATTGCTCGGCCCCGGCATTCTCGCCGGCGCGCTGCTCGCCTTCATCAGCTCGCTGGGTGATTTCGTCATCACCTATTTCGTCGCCGGTCCCGGCGCCACGACGCTGCCCGTCTATATCTTCGGCATGATCCGCATCGGCGTCACGCCCGAAGTCAACGCACTCTCGGCGATCCTGCTTCTCACCTCGATCGCCGTGATCGGCGTCGCCTTCCTGCTCGGACGGCGGCCCGCCAGTCAACACAAGGGAGGATAAGCGTCTTGAAACATTATTTCCGTCTTGCGGTGGCGGCGCTGGCGCTCGCCAGCGCACCAGGTATCGCGCTGGCCCAGTCCAAGCAGTTGTTGCTGTACAGCTGGGCGAATTACGTCCCGCCGGATCTGCTCAAGCGCTTCGAAGCCGAGACCGGCGTCAAGGTCAGCGTCGACGTCTATGACAGCAACGACACCATGCTGGCCAAGCTGCAGGCGGGCGGCGGCGGCTACGATATCGTCGTGCCGACCAATTCCGTGCTCGCCACCATGATCCGCTCCAACCTGCTGCAGAAGGTCGATGCGGCGAAGCTCGCGAATTTTGGGAATGTGAAGGCGCCGCATGATCGCCCCGATGCCGATCCGGGCCGCGAATACTCCGTTCCCTATCTCTGGGGCTCGACCGGCTTCACCTATGATTCCGCCAAGGTTCCCGGCGGCAAGCTGGCGGAGAGCTGGAAGGAATTCTTCGAACCGCGCCCCGAACTCGTCGGCAAGATCGCCGCGCTGAATGATCAGGGCGAAATGTTCAGCGCCGCGGCGATCTATCTCGGCCTCGATACCTGCACCGAGAACCCCGCCGATGCGCAGCGCATCCTGGAGCTTCTGGCGAAGCAGAAGCCGAGCGTGAAGATCTATTCCTCGACCGGCACGATCGATCGCGTCGCAGCCGGTGAGGTCGCGCTGCATCAGCAGTGGAACGGAGCCTCGCACCGCGCCAGGGCCAAATTGCCGACTGCGGTCTTCGTCTATCCGACCGAGGGGATGAACCTGTGGGGCGATAATTTCTCCGTGCCGAAGGGCGCTGCGAACCCGGAGAACGCCAAGCTGTTCCTGAACTGGATGATGGACCCACGGAACGCCGCCGAAGCCTCGAATTTCAGCGGCTACAACAACGCCATCAAAGGTTCGGATGCGTTCATGACGGCCGAGCTGCGCGACAATCCCGCCATCAACCCGCCCGAAGCGTTGATGACGCGTTTCCGGCCGGTGAAGGATTGCTCACTCAAGGCGCGCGAGCTGCGCGACGGCGTCTGGACGCGCCTGCGCCGCTGACAGAGGACGGAGAGGCGTGCCGAAGGCCGCCTCTCCGCTTTCTTCGCTCCCACCAGGCTCGCCACCGAACAGCCTCGGGATTCCGCGCCCCCCGCCGACGAGGCGTCGCTCGTGCCCTGCGTCGCGCAGCTGACCGCTGAGGCTWCGTCTCATCGCGCCCAGGCAGGTTGTTGCTCGAGCCCCTATTGTGTTGCGGCCGAACTTGGCCTTTTCTTCCTGAAGCTCGCCCAGTCATCCATTCCTACCTTCCATAATCTGCCGATCGAATCCGGAGGCCGGCAAAAGGTCTCAAACCGGATTGCCTTTGAAAGTGGAGAAGCCCGATGTTGAAGCAAATGAGCTTGGTCCTTGCAGTCTCGCTGGCGGTGGGGGTTGCGGGCTGCGCGACCGGTCCGACCGTGACAAGCCAGACAGTCATCGTCGCCGGCGTCGGCCCGGTGGAAGTCGAGCAGCTTGATGTCGAGGTTGCCGAGGTGAATCCCGCCGAGCGCATGGTGATCGTCCGGCAGGGCCGCCAGACCTGGCCCGTCGCGGTGCCGTCCGTGTTCGGCGATCTGCAGAATATCAACGCCGGTGACAACGTCCGGATCCGACGCGTCGAGGGCGTGATCCTTGGTGCCAAGCGCGCTCGCAAGGGCGCCAAGCCGACGATCGTCTATACCGAGGCGGTCAGCAGCCCGAGCTTCCAGAACCTGCCGGACAAGTTCATCGTGCGGACACTGACCGTAACCGCGAGGTTCGAGAGCTTCGATCCGGCGACAGGCGTCGTGAACTATGTCGGGCCGCTTGGACCGCGGACGCGTGAAGTCACGGATCCCGGCATTCAAGACGGAATCAGGCGCCTGAGGCGTGGCGATATGGTGGAGCTTACCTTCGCTGAAGGCTTCCACTTCCAGAAGAACTGAGCCCGTCGGCTCACCGCCGCATGTGAATGGATACGCCGGATCACGCTGCGTTTGGACGAAACCGTCCCAGCGCAGCGTGATCGACTCTCATCGCTGAGGGCATGCTGAATGCGAAAAACCGTCACCACAGGGCGACGGCGTCAATTGCGCAGGAAGTTCAGCGTCTCGATCGCGGACCGCGCCGCCGCAAGCACCGCGTCCAGGAGCCGGTTCTGCTCCGCAAATCGATAGATGCAATACAGCCGGGACGGCGTGGGTTGCCTGCTCGGCAGGAGTGACAGGATCGCTCCGTTCCGCAGGTAGGGTTCGATCAGCGGCGTCGGCAGCAGACTGACGCCGTGACCCTGGCGAACGAGTTCCGTCGCCAGCGTCACGCTCGTGCAACGGCAGATCTTCTCCGGTTCAATCCCGTCTTCGCGAAACCAGTCGATGATCTGGCGGTACATCGGCGACGGGTGCGGGTTGGTGATGACGATCTGGGAGGCGAGCAATTGCGGCGTGATCTGCTGTGGGAGTTCGAGCTCCGGCGCTGCGGCCCAGGTCACGTCCTGGATGCCGAGCGGAATGACCGCGAGCTTGGGATCGCCGACGGGATTGATGACGAATGCCAGGTCCAGGCGGCGCTCCACCACCTGATGCTCGAGTTCCGCGCTCGTTCCGACAGCGATGTCGAGTTGCACGCCCGGCAGATCGCGGGCGAGCAGCTTCATCCAGCCCGACAGGCAGATATGCGCAAAGGTTTCGGACAATCCGACGCGGACCACGCCGCCCGTGCTTTGCGCCTCCCCCGTGATGAGTTCGCGAATGCCCGTCAGTTCCTGGACCAGCGCCGCCGCGCGCGGCAGCAGCGCTTCACCGGCGAAGGTCAGGACCAGCCGCCGCCCGCCTCGTTCGAAGAGCGTTCGCTGGAACTGCGCTTCAAGCTCCTGAAGGCGCAGCGAGATGGTCGGCTGCGCGAGATTCAGATGTTGCGCGGCCTCCTTCACCGAGCCCAGCCGGGCAATCCAGAAGAACGTCTCGAGCTGCGCCGTCGTCGGTCGCATGGGCTGATCCTCGCGCGGGTCTCACATTGCATTATGCAATGATGTGATATCCGAAAATCAAATTTTACGATGCGTTCTTTGCCATCTAGCTTCCCCTGCAACGGAGCTTTCGGCCGCGGAAGGGCAGCACATGGATCGGTTACGCAAGAGCATTCTGGAGGATCTGCCCGAGATCGAGTGGATCAGCGATCCGACGCTGCGGCAGGGGGCCATCGACGCCTGGGCACTGGCGCTGGAGAAGTCGAGCTTCTCGCGCATCAGCGAGATCCCGGGAGAGGCCAATCCCGGCATCATGGTGATGCGGCGCGGCGGCCAGAATTTCCATCTCAGCGGCGTGACCCGGCTCGCGCTGGCCTCGGTCGACTATTTCGCCGAAATCTATCCTGAGGCGGTCATCGACCGGGACGTCGTCATTTGCGGCGGCCTCTGTCACGATGTCGGCAAGGCCTGGGAATGCGACCCCGAGAACCAGGCGCGGTGGAAGGCCGATGCCAGCCTGGTCGGGCGGCCATCGCTTCGCCATCCGGTCTATGGTGCCTATATCTGCCTGACGGTCGGCCTGCCGGAATCGATCGCCCACATCGCCGCCTGCCATTCGCCCGAGGGCGACAACGTCAAGCGCAGCCTCGAATGCATCGTCGTGCACGAGGCCGATGTCGCATGGTGGAAAATCAGCGCCGCCTCCGGTCTCACGCAGGACGGCACGATTCCCGATCACTTCGCCAGGATGTTCGAGCCTCGCAAGGCGCGGGACATGCCACGAGCGGCCGAATGAAGCGCTTCTGACTAAAGAACAACCAAAAGAGGGGATAAGTCGATGATCGGTTTCGGGTTTCTGAAGGGCGCCGTGCTCGCCGCCGGCGTGCTCGCGCTGGCATTGCCAGCCGCGGCGCAACCCAAGGAGGGCGTGCTCGCCAAGGTCAAGCGCGAGGGCGTGCTCAAGGTCTGCTACGCGCAGGTCACGCCGGACAGCTACAAGGATCCGCGCAACGGCCAATGGACCGGCGTCTTCGTCGATCTCGTCAATGAGCTGGCGAGCTGGATGAAGGTCAAGGTCGAACCGGTCGAGGTTCAGTTCGGCATGGCTCCGCTTTCGCTCAACCGCGGCGATTGCGACCTGTTCGGCGCGAGCCTGCTCTACAACGCCCCGCGTGCGCTCGAGATCAACTTCGTGCGGCCCTTCGCCGCCAAGGGCATCAACGGCGTGGTCAGCACGGAGAAGGCCGCCAGGTTCAAGAAGGTCGAGGACCTCAACGATCCGTCCGTGACGATCGCCGTCGTCGCCGGCAGCCGCGATCATGAAGTGTCGCAGCGCATCTTCCCCAAGGCGAAGCTCCTGGCGCTGCAGGTCAACACGGATCTCGCGGCCTTTGACTCCGTTCGCCGCGGCGACGCCGATATCGCGCTCGCCAACGGCATCACCATTCGCTGGTGGACGAAGGTGCAGGGCAATGGATGGGCGGCGCCCGCCTTCGAGGGCGATTTCAGCACGCAGCAGAATGGTTGGGCAATCCGCTACGGAGACTCCGACTGGAAGGATTTCCTCGATTCCTTCGCAGCCTGGATCGTCGCCAATAACCGCGCCGCCGAGCTGTACGATTCCTATCTGTCGCGGACCTCGCTCTTCGACACCAAGAAGTAATTCTGCCCGAGCCTGAGAAAGAGAGAGCAGCGATGCAGCGGACTCTGACCATCCTCTACGAGTTTCGCGACGCGCTGCTCTACGGGCTCGGCATCACGATTTCCCTTTCGGTCCTGTCGATGCTGCTGGCGCTGGTCGTGGGCCTGATCGCGGCGCTGGGCATGCTCTCACGCCGTCGCTGGGTCCGCGTGCCGGCTACCTTCTATGTCGAGTTCTGCCGCAACACGCCCATCCTGGTGCAGCTCGTCTGGGTCCATTACGCCTGGCCCGAGATCTTCGGGCTGAAATTCACGGCCTTCTGCAGCTCGCTCGTCGCGCTGACGCTGCAGACAAGCGGCTATCTCGCCGAGGAATATCGCGGCGGCATCGAGGGGGTCGACAAGGGACAGGTCGAGGCCGCCAAGTCGCTCGGCATGACGCATGCCCGGCTGATGGCGCGCATCGTGCTGCCGCAGGCGATCATGCGATCGGTGCCGGGCCTGCTCAACCAGTTCGTCACCTGTTTCAAGTCGACGTCGATCGTCTCCGTGATCGCGGTGCCCGATCTCATGTACCAGGCGGGCCTGATCGTCAGCGCGACGTTCCTGACCATGCCGATCTACACGATCATCGCCATGATCTATTTCGTCGTCGTCTTCGCGATCTCGCGCTCGGTCCGCTGGGCGACGCGCAAGCTGCCGACGACCGGCTATTTCGGAGCTGCGGCATGAACGAGGCCATCACGGCGGCCGGCCCCGCCATCGCTTTCCGGTCGATCAGCAAGTCCTATGGCGAGTTGCAGGTCCTGCACGACGTCAGCGCCGAGATCCCCCACGGCGCCACCGTCGCGGTTCTGGGTTCGAGCGGTTCGGGCAAGAGCACGCTGGTGCGTTGCGTCAACCGGCTCGAGGGCTTTCAGGGAGGCGAGATCACGGTCGGCGATGTCAGCCTGACGCCGCAGGGATTGGCGCGCGGCGCCCGCAAGCTGAGCGATCGGCAGGTGGCGACATTCCGCACCGGCATCGGCATGGTCTTCCAGTCCTTCAACCTGTTCCAGCACCTCACCGTGTTGAAGAACCTGATCGAGGCGCCGATCGGCGTGCTCGGCTGGAGCCGGGACAAGGCGGTCGAGCGCGCCCGCGACCTGCTCGCCAAGGTGGGACTTCCCGACAAGGAGGAGGCCTATCCGGCCCGGCTCTCCGGCGGCCAGCAGCAACGTATCGCGATCGCCCGCGCGCTGATGATGGAACCCTCGATCATGCTCTTCGACGAGCCGACCTCGGCGCTCGATCCCGAGCTCACGGCGGAAGTGCTGAACGTCGTGAAGGGGCTCGCGCTGGGCGGGCGCACCTCCCTGATCGTGACGCATGAACTCGCCTTCGCCCGGGACGTCGCCTCCCATGTCATGGTGCTCGACCACGGTCGGCTGACCGAGTTCGGGCCTGCGGGAGAGATTTTTCGAGCCCCGACATCGGAACGAACCCGCTGGTTTCGGGACTGTTGGCAATCCAGCGAAAAGCTGAAGCGCGCCCGTTGCGACGGGCTGCGACAGCGCCAGGCCTGGGCGGATTGTTGGCGCCCTTTTCGGGCAAGCGCACGTCCGGTGCAGCGATGTGCCGACAAGCAGTTGGCATGCCGGATCGGATTATCTGCCGACCGTTACCGCGACCATCGGGGCCTCTCGTCGCGCGCCCGGGATCTGATCGAGCAGGTATGCGACCGCGCAGGGGATCGGCGAAATGACCGGCGTCGAGAATCTCGGTTGCAAGGCGCCGGCCGCCTCGCCGAGCGGGCCGCCTCCGATGATGACGGCCTGAGCCTGGTCGGTCGCGATACAGGCTTCGACCATCTCGCCAAGCGCCTGCGTCAGTGCCGCCTTGTCTTCGGCCAGCGCTGTGGGATCGCCTGCCGTGCAGCGGATTCCGGTCAGCAGTTGCGCAAAGCCGAGCGCGGCCGCCCGCGCCGCGATGGCGTCGACCAGAAGC
>NZ_JBFTZN010000156.1:0-13163 GCF_056406775.1 Allobosea sp. P1_A7 | reverse complement strand
CCTCCAGGGAACCGGTTGAGCGCGGCGGCTGGAGCATTTTTCACACGAACTGGCCCGGTTCCTCCATCACCAATCGGGCGCGCCGAGATCGCCATGGAAGGCTTCGGCAAACCCGTCGGACAGCTGGTGACGCCGGATATCTTCGGGCTCGATCGCAATCTGCCAATCACCAAGCCCAATGCCGCACGCGCGAAACAGCTCCTCGAAGAGACAGATTAACAACTCAACCTTCCCTAGAGGGCGTTAATACAAAAACACCAAAGGAGCCAAAAACAGGACGTAGTTCGTGATCATATTCTCTTGATTTCGATTTAGAAATTTGATAGCGAGCCGAAATTACTACGATTACTATCGACAGTGTAGGAAATTCGAATATGACAATCCCACCAAGTGATGCGGAGGTGACGTTTCGACGGGTCACGTCTGCAAATGTCTCTGAAATTTGTGAACTGAGCGAGACCCTGCCCGAAGAACAGAGGGATTTTGTCGCGGACAACGGGTCGTCGATTGCAGAAGGATTCTGTTCGGAATCGGCTTGGTTCCGTGGAGTTTATGCGGGTGATGTCTTGATCGGTTTCGTGATGGTGCACGAAGGATCGGATTGGGACGATGGGATCGACTGCCCTGGCCCTTACTTGTGGCGTTTCATGATCGCCAGGCCTTTTCAGAACCGCGGCTTTGGAAAGCAGGCAATCTCCAAGATCGCTGCGCGCCTCCGATCGCGGGGTATCAGAGAACTTTACACGAGCTTTGGCCTTGGGCCGGGCAGCCCGCAGGCATTCTATGAAAAGCTCGGCTTTTCTCCCACCGGCGGAATGTTCGACGAGGAGATCGAAGTCGTCCTTTCGCTCGTGGATCGGTGAACGGGCACCCCAGGACATCCTGACGGCGTCCTCCCCGCTGTTCTGGAACGTCCGCCGGGGCTGACGCCCTGCCCTGTCGATGGGGACGAGCGATCGCGCTCGGAGCCTGACAGCAAACCCGCCGGAGCGATCCGGCGGGCTTTTGCGTCACGTCCGCTTCGGCAGCCCGAGGCAGCCGTACACGGGCAGCGACCATAAACTCATGTGGCCATCCCACCAGTGTTGGCTCTTGGAAGGGGACAGTGTGAACCTCGGCCTGGCCGGAGGCGTTCCTGCAGGGCAGCAAACTCGATCTCGACCTCGAGGAATGCCGCGGCTGACATAGCCAGCGAAGCTTCCGCAACGAGATGCGGGCGTCATCGCAGGGGACGCTCCCTCCTCCGCGGGACGACGGTGCCGCGAGGACTGGCTCGGAGCCCCGCACCGGACAGATCGTGCCACGCGTCGCGTGCTCCACCCCCGCTGAGTTGGTCCCCCCTGAAGGATGTCTTGTGTCAGACAGGAGGACCGCCATGCCGAAGAAGCGTCACAAGCCGGAAGAGATCAGCGACTACCGGATCACCAGAACAGGGATTGTCGTCCTCGCCAGAACCTCTGATGTCTGGCTGCCGAGCAAGACCTTCTGCACACCACGCCGGCCATGAGAGGACATGACGATAAGATCACAGCCATTGAGCTTGGCCGATCGGACGATTGCCTCGGCAGGCGAATCATCAATTTCGTGCTCCAGATCCACCGTAACGCCGTGTTTGGACGCGTGTTGTTCGATGGACGCAAATCGTTCCTTCATCAGCGCATCAATCTGGTGGTCGTAGCCCCCGATGGGATCACCGACGCCGCTAAGTCGGGCTGCGCGTGCCATGTCCGGGCTCAGGGGCTCCGACACGGTCAGAACGGTGACTTTCGCCCCGAGCGGCTTGGCGAGGGCCAGGCCATGTTCAAGTCCCTTGCGAGCAAGTTCGGAGCCGTCTGTTGCGATGAGAATGTGTTTGTACATTTGTCTCTCCGTCAGCAATCGCAATCGCATTGGCATTCTGGATGACAGTGATCCGAAGACAAGCATACGCTGCCGAGCGTCGTGACGATCGCGCTGATGTGCCTAAGCAGATCCCGCAGGCCGCCAGCGGCCTCGGCCTGTGCGCGACGCCGGTTGCGCCAGGCCGGCCAACAGGCGTTGTGGTTCCAGACCTTACCGGGTGCGCACGCGATGGCGCAGCACGTCGCCGCGCGAACGGCCGACGTGGTCCGGCGAATGTCAGCTCCCCGCCCCTCTCGGTCGTTGTGCTCGCATGGCAGCCGCCCGGCAACTCGCGCCATTCAGGCCGATGCCATTTCGAATTCACGCGCGAGGAGCCCTGGAGCAACGGGCCTGACCTTCGAGCCGGAAGCTCGTCGGCGACAGCAGCCTGAACGCCGAGGAGACTGTCATCGGTCAAGCCCGGTRTTCATGGTGTTCGCGAAGGATTAAAGTGCCCCTGCGGGGCTGTTGATCCAATGGGACGAAGCAGGCCTGGTCTCCGCTGGTTCGCTCCCGAGGAAAGCCAGGGAGGATCACGCAATGAACCGAAGGATCCGTTTGCATCCGCGCGCCGCGCTTTTGAGGTCCGCGCTCGGCCTTCTCGCCGCGATGGCCGTGACAGGTGTTGCGGCGCCTGTCGCCTCGGCGGAGGACGACGCCCGGAGCATCGTGAAGGGGATGGCGGACTATCTCAGCCGCCAGGAGAACCTGTCCGTGAAGTTCGATGCCGACGTCGAGGTGGTGACGCCTGCCGTTGAGAAGATCCAGTTCAGCGCCTCGGGTGAGGTCACCATGAGCCGCCCGAACAAATTTCGCATCAGCCGGACCGGCGGCTATGCCGATGTCGAACTGATCTCAGACGGTTCAAACGTGACGGTCTTTGACCGCGGCGGCAACCGGTTCGCACAGGTTCCCGCCGTCGGTTCCTTCGACACCGTGGTCGACAAGCTCCGAAACGAAACCCTGCTCGAAATTCCAGGGGCGGACCTTCTTCTGTCGAAGCCCTACGACGCGCTGATGGCCGGGGTGCTGGAGGCCAAGCATCTCGGCCGCGGCATCGTCGGGGGCGTCGAATGCGAACATCTCGCCTTCCGCAATCTGGACACCGACTGGCAGCTCTGGGTCGAGGTCGGTGACCGGCCGCTGCCGTGCAAATACGTCATCACGAGCAAGGCCGTTGGTGCCGCGCCCCAGTACACGCTGCGGCTCAGGGATTGGAAGACCGGCGTCAGCCCGGCACCGGATGCGTTCGCTTTCAAGCCGCCGGAAGGCGCCAGCGGCGTTGCGATCACCTTGCTCAAGGACATTGACGAAATTCCAGCCGGCGTCGTTCCCGGAGGTCAGAAATGAACAAGTCAGCCTTGAAATTCATGTCCCGCGCCGCGCTCGCAGTGCTGGCCGGCGGCGCTGCCCTGCTCTGGAGCGCAGACATCTCCGCTCCATCGGCCGCGTTCACCAGTCAGGCGGAGGCGAGGGTCGGGCGACCGTTGACGCCGATGAGTTACGCCGGCGTGGCCCGCCGGACCACCCGCAGGAGCGCCGCCTACGGGGCCGCCGGAGCCGCGGCGGCTGGGGCCTATTATTACGCCCCAGGCTGCCAGCAGGTCGTGAACTCCTACGGCCAGATCGTCTACCAATGTCCGTAGTCGGCCTGCTCTCCGGAGGCGTATCGATCGCGGCTTCCACCAGGGCGGCGGCTTAGTGATGGCTCGCTTGCTTTCGGTCAATGTGGGCCTGCCACGCGACATTCCGTGGCAGGGCAAGACCGTCCACACCGCCGTTTGGAAAAGTCCGGTTCAGGGCCCGCGCGCGGTACGTCGGCTCAACATCGATGGGGATGGGCAAGGAGACCTTGCCGGGCACGGCGGCGAGCACCGGGCTGTTTTGGTCTACCAATTGGACTCCTATCGCTTTTGGCAAGCTGAGCTGGGCCGGGACGACTTCTCCTATGGACAGTTCGGAGAAAATTTCACGGTCGATGGCTTGCCGGATGGTGAGGTCTGCATTGGCGACCGTTACAGGATCGGCAGCGCCCTGTTCGAAGTGACGCAGCCGCGCGTCACTTGCTACCGGGTCGGTCTTCGCATGAACGAGCCGCAATTGGCCGCGCTGCTGGTGGCGCGTGGCAGGCCCGGTTTCTATCTGCGTGTTCTGGAGGAAGGCCAGGTCGAAGCGGGCGATGAGATCGTCCAGGTCGGAATCGGCGCCGAGCGGATCACCGTCGCCGAGATCGATGCGCTGCTCTATAGGCCCGGTCACCCCAGCAGCCTGATCGAGCGGGCGCTGCGCATCCCCGCACTGAGCGCAGGCTGGCGCGCATCCTTCCAGGCGCTGCTCGCGCAAGAGCAGAGCAGCAGCGCGACGACGGGAAATGCCGGGCTCGCTCCGGTGTCCGGGCCGCCGCCAGCATGGGCGGGTTTCCGCCCGCTGCGGGTGTCGCGCAAGATTCGCGAGAGCGGCGGCGTGATCTCTCTGGCGCTTGAGCCCGTAGATGAACAGCCCCTGACGGCTGCTCTTCCCGGTCAGTTTGTCGTGCTGCGCCTGAGGCCGGCCCCGGTCGCGCCGGCGCTGATGCGCAGCTACTCCTTGTCGGGCGAACCCAGCGACCGCAACTATCGCGTCAGCGTAAAGCGGGAACCGCACGGCGTGGCGGGCACCTATATCGACGAAGCGGTGCAGATTGGCGACGTGCTGGACGTGAGCGCGCCACGAGGCAACTTCACGCTTCGGTTGGACGATAGCCCCGTTGTCCTCCTGAGTGCGGGGGTGGGGGCGACTCCCGTCCTGTCGATGCTCCACGCATTGGCGGCCGAAGCATCGCCACGGGACGTCTGGTGGCTGCACGGGGCCCGCCGCGGCCGTGAGCACCCTTTTGCTCAGGAGACCCGAACCCTGCTCGAAGCCCTGGCCCACGGCCACCGCCACATACGCTACAGCGCGCCCGATCCCGAGGACCGGCCGGGCGTGGATTTCGATGCTTATGGACGTTTGGACATCGGGGTGCTTCGGGATCTGGACGTCCCGCGCAATGCCGACTTCTTTATCTGCGGGCCGTCGGCCTTCATGAGCAACCTGACCGCAGGCCTTGCAGCCTGGGGCATCGCTGAAGACCGTATCCATACTGAGCGGTTCGGCGCAGGTCCGTCGAATAACCCGGGAATCGTCGCCTCGCCGCAGCGGCCGCCGCACTTGCCGCCGCACCTGCCTCCTGGGCCTTCCGCTGCGGGGCCGATGGTTTCGTTCGCCCGGAGCGGCTTGAGCGTCCCTTGGGGGCCGGCGTTTCAGAGCCTTCTGGAGCTTGCCGAAGCCTGCGACATCCCCACGCGGTGGTCTTGCCGAACGGGGGTCTGCCACTCCTGTGAAACCGGGCTTGTGGCTGGGAAAGTGGCCTACCGGCCCGAGCCGATCGATCCACCAGCCGGCGTCAATGTGCTGATCTGCTGTTCCCAGCCTCTGGGCGATGTCGTCATCGATCTGTGACGGAACTGAGTATCCGCTTTCCGATCCTGGCCGGACGGCAAAGATTGGGTGTTCGCAACCAGGGCAACCGGCAGTCGGCAGTCGGCAGTCGGGACGAACGGGATTTCCCGGGCCGCGCGCAATCAGGGCGCGCGGCGCGACGACCATGCTGGATCATCTGTGATTGCATGCTTTGCCCCGAAAACCGCAATCCACTTTTCGGGCCGATGCTTCAGGCAGCCTGGCTTGTGCTCAAACTGGCCATCTCGATGGTGTCTTTGACGATCTGTCTGATCTCGTCGCCGGAGAGCGTGTCCTGCTCCCGGAAACGCGCGGAGAGTGCATCCAGGGCAGGCTCATGGGCGCGCAGCAGCGTGAGAGCCGCCGCGTAGCATTCGCGCAGCAGTTCTTCGACTTCGTCATCGACGCGCTGCTTTGAATTCTCCGAGATCGGTCGGGCCGAAAACGCGCTGCCGCCGTCGACACGGCTGGCCATCGTCGAGCCCATGCCAAAGCGGGTGATCATATCACGGGCTATCTTGGTCGCCTCGTGGATGTCCGCGGCAGCCCCGCTCGTGATGGCGTCATCGCCAAACTTGATTTCCTCGGCAGCCCGGCCCGCCATCGTGACGATCAGTTCGGCCTTCAGCTTCGACTTGCGGAGCAGCACACGGTCCTTCAGCGGCAGCATGGCGATATGCCCAAGCGAGCGTCCGCGGGGAGCCACGGTGCCTTTGTGGATCGGGTCGCATTCCGGCTGCAGGACGTTGGCCAATGCGTGCCCTGCTTCATGCACGATGATCGTTTCCATCTCGCCCGGATCGATCATCAGGCCGTGGCGCTGGTCGCCGCCGAGCAGTTTGGCGTCACGCGCGTCCTCGAAATCCGCCATCCTGACCTGATGGTCGCCGCGCTTGCCGGCACGCAATGCAGCCTCATTCACCAGGGTCGCCAGATCGGCTCCCGAGAAACCGGGTGTTCCGCGTGCGACCGTCGCGAAATCGACGTCTGCGGCGATCTCGACGTCGCGCGCCGAAACCAAAAGGATCCGCTCACGGGCCATCTGGTCGGGTGCCGGCACAGTGATGTGCAGATCAAAGCGCCCGGCCCTCACCAGCGCCGGGTCAAGGACATCAATGCGGTTGGTCGCGCCAATGATGACGATGCCCGCTGAGGACCCGAGCCCGTCAAGCTGGGTCAGYAGCTCGTTGAGCGTGTTGGCGGAATCGTTTTCCACCGAGCTCGAGCCATCGGAGCGCCGCTTTCCCACCGAGTCGATCTCGTCGATGAAGAGAATGCAGGGAGCGCGTTTGCGCAGCTGTTTGAAGATCGAGCGCACGCGTGCGGCGCCCACACCGGCAAACATCTCCTGGAAAGCAGAGCCGGAGACCGAAAGAAAGGGAACGCCAGCCTCGCCCGCCACCGCCTTGGCCAGCAGAGTCTTGCCGTTACCTGGATCACCTTCGAGCAGAACCCCGCTCCTTGCCCGAGCACCAACGGCTTCGAACTTCGACGGGTCCTTCAGATAAGCCACGATGTCCCGGAGAGCCTGCTTGCCCTCGTCAGCTCCCGCGACGTGATCGAACCGGGTGAACGATTTCGGGTCGCCAGGTTTGATGAACTCACCGATCTTCGACTTGCTGCGGACAGTGCGGAGCAACCAGACGGCCATTCCAACGATCAGGGCCAGCACCAGGACTTGCGCCACCAGCCCGAAAATCCCCAATGACAGGCTGAGCGCACTGACCTCGGGACTGCCGAATTCCACGTCCGTGCCGCTCTTTGCCAGGTCTATCGCCCAGGCCTGAGACACCGGCGTCCGAATGACGGCCGTGCGGCCATCCATCGTCGTCACCCGCGCCTGGCGATCATCGAGGAGCCGGACGCTCTTCAGCTGACCGGCCTCGGCGAGCTTCAGCGTCTCGGCAAACGAGATCTCGGCCGGTCGATATTCGGGGGCCGCCGATGCGAGCACCGGCGTGCCCAGCACGAGCGCGAGGGTGAGGACGCGGAGAAGATGAAGCATGTGAGCCCGGACTTTGAATCGACCCTGACGAGCGTCGCACGCCTCGGGAAAGAGTAAACAACTCGTTAATTTTATCCTTAAGATTGGGGCTCGGAGATGGCCGAGCCTCTCCCCGAGCTTCGGACAGTGCCTGAAGCGACGCGTCCGCGTCAGCGCAATGCCGCAAATGGACCAGGCGCCTGCGACTTCGGTGGGGGTCGGGCTGGCAGGTCGCTGGGCAGGCCTGGGCTGGCCCTTTGCCGGCATCCAGGGAGTTTACTTTCGGGCAGTCTGGCTGGCGCGCTCGGCAATAGGCAAAGGAGGCCCTTAGCTGACGTCCACAACGTCAGCCAAGGGCGTCTCGGTTATGTGCCAATCCACGTCGCAATTGTCAGCCTCTTACGTCGTGTCAGCGACTGAGCTCAATCTCAACCGGACTCTCAGGCGGCCGAGGCGCCTTGTCGTCAGCGAAAGACGTTCGGGGGCAGCGGCGGCTCCGCACTGAGCAGCGTGATCGTCACCCGTTGGTTCGGCGCGATGTAGGGATTGTCGGGGAAGACCGGCTCGGTGTCGGCGCGTCCCACCACGGAAGCGAAGCGGTCGTTGGGGAGCCCGGCACCCGACAGGATCCCGCGCACGGCGAGCGCGCGCCCGGCGGAGAGGCTCCAGGAATCGACGGCCCGCACCGAGCCCGGGCGCGCGGCGGCCGTGTGGCCCGTGACAGACAGTTGGTTGGGCAGCCCGCGCAGGGTGGGCGCGAGCGCCACCAGCACGCGACGGGTGCGCTCGTGGGGGTCGACCGAGCCCTCGGGGAACATGGACCGGCCGAGCTCGTCCGCGAGGGAAACGTTCAAGCCCTCCTTGGTCGGCTCGATCACGATGTTGCGCGACAGCTCGGCTATTTCGGGCATGTTCTGGAGCGCCTGCCGGAGGCTGGCTACGGCGCTGTGCTGGGCCTGCGCGCCGGCGGCCGGGCGGCTGACTTCGCGGTCGCTGGCGCGGCCCGAGCTGGTCCGGCGCGCTCCGTCCTCCTGCTCCGTGATGCCCCTCGCCGCGTCGCGGGGCGCCGACGACCTGTTGCCCGACTTGTCCAGGGCGGTACCCATCAGGACGCCGCCAGCGCCACTGGTGCTCGCACTCACAGCCCCCGGCGTGAAGTATTCCGCCAGGCCGATCTTCTGCTCCTGCGTCGTCATGCTGATCAGCCACATCAGCAGAAAGAACGCCATCATGGCGGTCACGAAGTCCGCATAGGCGATCTTCCAGGCCCCGCCATGGTGCGCATGAGCGGCCTTCTTGACCTTCTTGATGATAATCGGCTGGGCGGGCTTGGCCATCGAGTCCCTACTGGAGATTGGGTCAGATGTTGGCGGGCAGATCGGCGGTTGCCGCTTCCACTTCGCTGAAGGTCGGGCGGACGTCGCTCATCAGAGCCTTGCGAGCAAATTCTACCGCCATCACCGGCGGCTGGCCGCTGATATGGGCGAGGAGGCCCGCCTTGAGTGAAAGGTAGTACTTGGATTCCGCCTCGAAGATGCTCCTGAGCGACTGCGCCATGGGCCCGAAGAAGCCGTAGGCGACGAAGACGCCGAAGAAGGTGCCTACGAGCGCGCCGCCGATCAGATGTCCCAGCACCTCCGGCGGCTCGGTGATCGACCCCATCGTCTTGATCACGCCGAGAACGGCGGCGACGATGCCGAGCGCTGGTGTCCCGTCGGCGATCGACTGCATGGCCGCAACGATGCGCTCCTGCTCCTGGTGGTGCGTTTCCAGTTCCTCGTCCATGAGAGCGTCCATCTCGTGGACGTTGTCGGCACCCATCGTCAACATGCGCATGTAGTCGCAGACGAACTCGACCGCATGATGGTTCGCTGCAAAAGTCGGGAAGGCGTTGAACAGCGTCGACTCGCTCGGATCTTCAATGTGCTGCTCGACCGCGAGCAGGCCCTTCTGCTTCGCAAGCTTGTACAAGGAATACTGCATCGCCAGCAGTTCGACATAGGCTTCCGGCTTGTACTTGGAGCCCTTCATGAGCGTGCCGAACATGGCGGGCACGGCCTTGAGCACCGGCGCGGTGTTGCCGATGATGAAGGCACCGACCGCTGCACCGAGGATGATAACAAATTCGAACGGCTGCCAAAGGACGAGGAGTTTGCCGCCCATCGCCGCATAGCCGCCGAAGACGCAGACAAGGACGATGATTGTGCCGACGATCAGCCGCATAGATCTGCTTTCCTGCGCCGCAGCAGGTGCAGCCCGCGCTAACTCACTACTAGTCCAGCGAAATGACCGATCGAGGTTAAGGGCGAGTTTACAGCCATTCGCCCGCAGGTTTGTAAGCGTCGTGCTCCGGCTACGGCTTGAGGCTTGGGGCGGCAGGGTAGGCCCAGGGGAGAAAATCGGGGTGCAATGAGTCTCCGCCAATCCTGGTGATCGGCGTCCAATAGGGGACCGTTTCCCGGGATCATCTACGCTGCGCCGCTTTGCTGTGGCGCGGCGAGGCTGAGGATGACGCGCGTGGCCTCGACGAACGAGCCGGACTGGTCCAGCTCAGCCGCTTCCATTTCCGCGCCTCGTTCTCACTGGCGACCGGCATGACCCGCCTGAATGGCTGACGACGCTGAGGATGCGCTGCGCTTGCGAGTTGCTGGAACGGGCCGATTGGCCGGTGATCACCAGAGCGGGCGCGAAGAAAAGTCATGGGCCTCCGCGAAGACGGGCGGCTCCCGGCCGTGGAACCCGATCATCGTCTCGCTGAACAGCGAGGCCTCGTCCGGATGCCGGCCGAGATAGTCGAAGACCGGCACGCCCTGCGCCTTCTCGAACGCCGTCCTGCCGCTCTGCAAGGAATAGGCGATGTCGTCGAAGGCCCCCGCGAACCAGGGGCTGCCGGCGGTAAGGATGGTGGCCCGCGCCGAACCGGGCGCGCCCGTCTTCAGCGCCTCCCCCAGCGTCCGGACCGACCCCGCACGGAATGACCACCGGCCGGGTTCCGAGACGTCGCGTCTGGCAGCATTTGTCGCTGGTCATCCCCTGGTCGCACAAGCGGCACGTCGTGGCGATTATGCGACGCCCACCATCGCCCTCGCGGTCCGACGCGTTTGGAACGGACCATGTGGAATCTCCGGCGGAGCAAAACTGTCGGAACTGGCGCGATCCCAGCGGCTGTACCAATCGGCGAGCTCCGGAAACTCGTTTCCGCCCAGCAGGAATCCCTCCGGCAGATAGGGGAAGGCCTCGTTGCCATCGAGGAACTCGTTGTCCTTCTGTCTGAACATGAAGTGATAGGGCATGAAGTCGCTGGGATGGCTGAGGCCCGCCGCACCCGCGATTTCGCCGAGCGCGTGCATGGTGTTGCGATGAAAGCGCGCGACGCGGTCGCTTTTGTCGCCGACATCTATCGCGCTCTGGCGGCGCTGGTCCTGTGTCGCGATACCGACTGGGCAGCGATTGGTGTGGCAAGACTGGGCCTGGATGCAGCCGATTGCGAACATGAAGCCGCGCGCCGCGTTGCACCAGTCCGCCCCGAGCGCGAGCGTGCGGGCGATGTCGAAGGCTGACACGATCTTGCCAGCCGCCCCGATCCTGACCTGATCGCGGATGCCGGCGCCCCGCAGCGTGTTGTGGACGAAGGTCAGCCCTTCCAGCATCGGCATGCCGACGCGGTTGGCGAATTCGACGGGAGCGGCGCCAGTGCCACCCTCCGCGCCGTCCACGACAATGAAATCGGGTACGATGCCGGTGTTGAGCATGGCCTTGACCATACTCATGAATTCGCGGCGATGGCCGATGCAAAGCTTGAGGCCGACCGGCTTGCCGCCGGAAAGCTCGCGCAGTTCACCGACGAATTGCATCAGCCCCGTCGGGGTGGAAAAGGTGCTGTGGGCCACAGGCGATATGCAGTCTACGCCCATCGCAATGCCTCGCGCCTCGGCGATCTCGGGTGAGATCTTGGAAGCTGGCAGCATGCCGCCATGACCCGGTTTGGCGCCTTGGCTGAGTTTGATTTCGATCATCTTGATCTGCGGATCAGCAGCCAGTTCCGCAAAACGTTCGGGAGAGAAGCTGCCATCTTCGTTGCGGCAGCCGAAATAGCCCGACGCCACTTGGAAAATCAGGTCCCCGCCGCCTTGCCGATGATAGCGGCTGATGCTGCCTTCGCCGGTGTCATGTGCGAAGCCGCCCTTCCTCGCGCCAGTGTTGAGCGCCAGAATGGCGTTGGCAGAGAGCGAGCCGAAACTCATGGCCGAGATGTTGTAGATGCTGGCCTCGTAGGGATGCCTGCAGGCAGGTCCGCCGATCCGGACGCGAAAATCGGTGTCGACAATGGCCGTCGGCGCGGCCGAATGGGTCAACCACGCATAGCCGGAACCGTAGACGTTCTCAGAGGTGCCAAAAGGCAGCTTGTCCTCGTCGCCCTTGGCGCGCCGGTAGACCAGGGCGCGGTCCTGCCGGCTGAACGGAACTTCGTCATGGTCGCTTTCGATGATGTATTGCCGGATTTCCGGCCGGATGCTTTCCATCAGAAAGCGCAGATGCCCGATCACTGGATAGTTGCGCAGAATCGAATGCTTGTGCTGGCGCATATCATGAACGCCCAGAAGGACCAGCGCGCCCGCAATCACCGCCGGGACAAGCAGCCACCCGCTATAGGCGAGCCCCCCGGCAAGCGAGGCGGCAAGAGCGAGCATGGCAAGGACAAATACCGCATAGCGTTGATTCAGCAGAGCATTTTTTAGCATGATGTCCTGACGCAATGCGTGGTCGGTGTACGTTGAACGCGGGAAATTCGGGGTTTCCTGAAGAGACGGCGGCAAACGGCGCCGTCCTCTTCTTCGAGACCGAATCTGGACGATCTCATCCCGAATATAGCCCTCCTGATCGACCGCGCGCCACACAGCTTGGCTCTGCCACGCGGGCAGGATTCGGCAGGTCTGTGAAYAGCGTTCCGAGAGTTTCGCTGCGAAGCTCAAGAACACCCTCCGCCTGGTTCAGTTGGCGTAGAGTTTGACGAAGCGTACTGCGTGCCGACGGGCCGAGCGCGTGTTGGGATGCCGCGAGGCGTGACGATGCGCCACGGACGTCAGCTTCCTGGCAAGGCCCCAACGTCCGGACCTGGCGCAATTCTGATGCAGCGCCAAGCGCTACGGACGGACGAGGCTTTCCGTGCCGCGCTGCCGCGGTGGGGTGACACCGGCCGTAACCATCGGCTGTTTCTCGAAGCGCACCGTCTTCCGGACAGGCCGGACCGAAGCCATGACGATCAAAGGCGCTCACCAATCAAGCGCATCCCTGATTACGCCCCCTGCACCGCTTCGACGATGCTCACGTCGGAGCTGGTGGGGATCACCCGCGTCAGGCGGAAGCCGGCCTTGGCGAGGAGCTGGCGGTATTCCTCCTCCGTTCGCTCCTGGCCGCCGGGCAGCACCAGCATCACCATGTCGAGCACCTTGCCGGGATGGGGCGTGTCGCCGGCGGGCAGCACCATCTCCACCAGCAGCAGCCGTCCGTCGGGCTGCATGGCCTTGCGGACATGGCGCAGGATGGTGAGGCACTGCTCCTCGCTCCAGTCGTGGATGACGTGGGACAGCACATAAGCGTCGCCGCCGGCGGGAACCGTCTCGAAGAAGTTGCCTGGCTCGATCGCCACGCGCGCCTGCACGCCCCGTTCCGCCAGCAGGGCCGGCGCGTCGGCCACCACATGGGGCCGGTCGAACAGGATGCCGCGCGGCCCCTCGTGCCGCGCCAGGATCGCCGCGATCAGGTTGCCGGTGGCGCCGCCGACGTCGACGACGGTGCCGAAGGCCGAAAAGTCATA
>NZ_JBFTZN010000155.1:15471-16705 GCF_056406775.1 Allobosea sp. P1_A7 | reverse complement strand
ACCGCGAACGTAGCCATGGTCTCGGGCGCAGTCTTGGCCTGACTGGGCCCGATGTCACGGAGCTGCCTGAAAGCCGGGCGCGGCGGTCTGAAGAGCGCAAGCGCGATGAGGCTGCCGCGATCCTCTCAAAGCTCTCGCCGGGGCTGCTGATCGCCCTCGACGAGCGTGGCAGGAGCCTGACAAGCGATGCCTTCGCCGGCAGGATCGCCGCCGCGCGAGACGCCGGTACGGGTACCGCGAGCCTCGTGATCGGTGGTGCGGACGGGCTGGATGAGACCATTCGGGATCGTGCTGATCTGACGCTGGCCTTCGGGGCCCTGACATTGCCGCATCAGCTCGTGCGCGTGCTTGCGTTGGAGCAGCTCTACAGGGCCATGACGATTATCGCCGGACATCCCTATCATCGCGCATGACGTCCGTCGCATCAGTGATTCGAGCCAGTTCGCGCCGCCTCGGCAGCGTCGCTTTGCTATGGCTCGCGCTCGGTCTCGGTCATCTGCCGGTCAATGCTCAGGAGCCGGCGCCCGATCCGGATCGCGTGGCGCCCGAAATCGCGCAGAAACAGGCGGAGAAACAGGCCCGCGAAGCCGAGTTGAAGGCGATCGAGGAACGGCTGGCCGGCAATGCCGAGGCGCGAACCAAGCTGGAGGCTGAGATCGCCACGATCCGGGCCGATCGGGCCGGTCTCAACAAGGCGCTGCTCGAGACGACGACCCGTACCCAGGGGGTCGAACGTCGTATTGGCGCGATCGAGGAGCGGCTGGCGCTTCTGCAGACCAGCGAAACCGCGATCCGGCGTTCCCTCGAAGGCCGCCGCGGCTTGATCGGCGAAGTCCTGGCCGCGCTCCAGCGGATCGGCCGCCGGCCGCCGCCGGCCGTTTTGGTGCGGCCGGAGGATATCCTGGAGGCGGTGCGCGCCTCGATGCTGCTGGGCGCCGTGGTGCCCGATCTGCGCCAGGAGATCGAGATCCTCAGCACAGATCTCGGCGAGCTGGTGCGGTTGCGCGGCGGGATCGCGGAAGAGCGCAAGGCGATGACCGGTGAGCTGGAAACGCTCGCGGGCGAGCGCCAGCGCCTTGCTTCGCTGATCGACGCCAGGCGCGAGCGCGAGGCCAGCGCCGCCAAGGATATCGAGGCGCAGCGCGGGATGAGCGGAGAGCTTGCGGCGCAGGCGAAGGGCCTGCGCGATTTCGTCGAGCGCATCGAGAAGGAAATCTCCGTCGCGAATCGCGCC
>NZ_JBFTZN010000155.1:0-15448 GCF_056406775.1 Allobosea sp. P1_A7 | reverse complement strand
CGCCAGGCTCTGGAGACCGAGACCCGCGAGCAGCGGCAACGCATGGCGGCGCTCGCTTTCAAGGACCCCGCCCGGCTTGCGCCGAAGATCGCTTTCGCGGAAGCTCGCGGCATGCTGCCGCTGCCCGCTGCCGGATCACAATTGCGTGGTTTTGGTGACAATGACGGCGTTGGCGGCACGACGCGCGGAATTTCACTGACAACCCGCCCTAATGCCCTAGTTTCGGCGCCTTCCGACGCTTGGGTTGTTTACGCTGGGCCGTTCCGCTCCTTCGGGCAACTCTTGATCCTGAACGCGGGTGGGGGGTACTATTTGCTCTTGGCCGGCATGCAGCGGATCGACGTGTCGCTGAACCAATTCGTCCTTGCCGGGGAACCGGTTGCGATGATGGGGCAAACGTCGGAAGCTGCCGCGACGATCGTAGGTTCGGGGACTGGGGAACCGGTTCTCTATATTGAGTTCAGAAAAGACGGCGTTTCGATCGACCCGGCACCGTGGTGGACGAAATCGCAAAGCGAAAAGGTTCGCGGATGATGCGCAAGGTCTCCCTCGTTCTCGCCGGCGCAATCGTTGGCGCGGGCCTTACCAGTCTGGCGACGCAGACCCACCTGCTGTCCTCGACCAGCGCGGTCGCGGCCTCGGCCGAGGTCTATCGTAGCCTCAACCTGTTCGGTGATATCTTCGAGAAGATTCGCACCGACTATGTCGAGAAGCCCGACGAGCAGAAGCTGATCGAGGCCGCGATCAACGGCATGGTCTCCTCGCTCGATCCCCATTCGGCCTATCTCGACGCCAAGAGTTTCCGTGACATGGACACGGACATGCGCGGCCAGTTCGGCGGCCTCGGCATAGAGGTCACGATGGAGGACGGCGTCCTCAAGGTCGCCAAGCCGATTCGCGACACGCCCGCCTCCAAGGCCGGCATCCTCGCCAACGACATCATCAGGGAGATCGATGGTGACCAGGTGAAAGGCCTGAGCCTGACCCAGGCCGTGGAGAAGATGCGCGGCATCATCAACACGCAGGTCAAGCTCAAGATCGAGCGCCCGGGCAAGCCGGATCCGCTGGAGTTCACCCTGACGCGTTCCACCATCGTCGTCCCGGCGGTCGAGGAGCGGGTTGAGGGCGATGTCGGCTATATCCGCATCGGCACTTTCAGCGAGCAGACCTATGAGGGACTGCGCAAGGCGCTCGACAAGGTCAATGCCGAGATCGGTGTCGACAAGATCAAGGGCTATGTGATCGATCTGCGCAATAATCGCGGTGGCAGGCTCGACCAGTCGGTGCTGGTGTCGGACGCGTTCCTGGAGCGCGGCAAGATCGTCTCGACGCGCGGTCGCAATGCCGAGGAGACCCAGGTCTTCAACGCCAAGTCGGGCGACCTGACCAAGGGCAAGCCGGTCGTGGTTCTGATCAACGGCTCTTCGGCCTCGGCGGCCGAGATCGTTGCCGGCGCCCTGCAGGATCACAAGCGCGCAACCGTGATGGGCACGCGCTCGTTCGGCAAGGGCTCCGTGCAGACGGTGATCCCGCTCGGCTCGAATGGCGGCCTGCGCCTGACCACGGCGCGCTACTACACGCCATCGGGCAATTCGATCCAGGCCAAGGGCATCACGCCGGATATCGAGGTCGTCCAGGAGATTCCGCCAGAGCTCAAGGACAAGCTGACGGACAACAAGGGCGAGGCATCCCTGAAGGGCCATCTCAAGTCGGGCGACGGCAAGGATGAGCAGTCGGGTTCGGCTTCCTATGTGCCGAATGACCCGGCCAAGGATACGCAGCTTCTTGCCGCGTTGAATCTGTTGCGGGGTGTCAAGAAGGACGTCGCCGGCCCGGTTCCGACCCCAGAGCCCGCCAAGCCGAACTGATCTCCATCCGACTGCGAGGAGAGCGCCGTTCTCCGGCGCTCTCGACTGCTGGCCCCGCACGCGCCAAGACTAGGCGTGCGGGCCGCTGATTCGGGTCCGTTTCGAACAGCTGAGGACGGCTGCCCTTGGCCGGAACGCCGCTTACCGAGCTCGATCGGCCCTTGGGGCAGGGTCGCCCGGTGCGCCACGGCAAGCCGTGGACGCGCTGGCTGTCGCTTGCCCTGAGCGGGGCGGTGGGGTGCGCGGCGCTTGCGGTGATTGCCATCCTGCTGTTCCGGCGCGATCCTGACGGTGGCGAGCCGATGGCGACTGCCGCGATCGAGATCAGGCAGCCTTCAAGGGAAATCGCGGCTGCACCTGCTGTCGAACCGAATGTCAGAGATCCGCGCTCTCAATCCACAGCGCGCCAGCTTGAAACCGAATCAGGGGTGACCGTCGTGCGCCCGGGGGCAGAGGCTCCCGGTGCGATCGTCATCACGATTCCCGATAGCGGCGAGGTCAAGCTCGCGCCGGCTCCCGACAACCGGCTGGTCGAGCGCAGCCGGTTCGGCCTTCTGCCGAAGGTGGCGCCGGACGGCGCGACACCGATGCAGGTCTATGCCCGCCCGTTAGGTCCTGCGCCTGAGACCAAGCCGGCCGGCCGCATTGCGCTTCTCGTCGGCGGGCTGGGCATCAGCCAGAATGGTACGGCAGATGCGATCACGCAGCTGCCTGGCGCGGTTTCGCTGGCCTTCGCGCCCTATGGGGTCGAGCTGGAGCGCGTAGTGCAGCGGGCTCGTGGCGACGGCCACGAGGTCTTCCTGCAGGTGCCGATGGAACCGTTCGACTATCCCGACAACGATCCCGGCCCGCACACCCTGCTCTCCGGCCCCAAGGCCGCTGAGAATCTCGATCGGCTGCATTGGGTGCTCGGTCGATTCACCGGCTATGTCGGCATCGTCAATTTCCTTGGAGGCCGGCTGACGGCGGATGAGAACGCCCTGTCGCCGGTCCTGCGCGAGATCGCCGGTCGCGGGCTGATGGTCGTCGACGACGGCTCGTCCTCGCGCAGCCAGCTCGCGAGCGCGGCAGCGCGGGCGCAGATTCCGGCACTCAAGGTCGACAGGGTGATCGATACGGTCACCCGCGCGGATGCGATCGACCAGCAGCTGCAGCGGCTTGAGACTCAGGCGCGCGAGCAGGGTGTGGCGATCGGCGCGGCGAGCGCGCTGCCGGTCTCGATCGAGCGCATTGCCCGCTGGGCCAAATCTCTGGAGGCCAAGGGCCTCGTCATCGTGCCGGTCAGCGCAGCCCGCGGACTGCGCAATCCCTCCACAACAGGTTCCCTGAAATGACCGAGCCGCCTCCCGGCTATCGCCCCTGCGTTGGGCTGGCCTTGTTCAACCGCGACGGGCTCGTCTTCGTCGGGCGGCGGGCGGACAAGACCAAGCGCGAGCATGTTGCGCCGGGCTTTGCCTGGCAGATGCCGCAAGGTGGCATCGATCCCGGCGAGACGCCCTATCAGGCGGCGCTGCGTGAGCTGCAGGAGGAAACCAATGTCACCTCCGTCTCGCTGCTGGCGGAGGTGCCGGTCTGGCTGAGCTATGATCTTCCCGTGGATATCGGCCAACAGGCCTGGAAGGGCCGCTGGCGCGGCCAGGCCCAGAAATGGTTCGCCTTCCGCCTCGACGGTCCCGACAGCGAGATCGATATCCTGCACCCGGCAGGAGGTCACAAGGCAGAGTTCGAGGCCTGGCGATGGGCACGGCTGGAAGAGACGCCCGATCTGATCATTCCGTTCAAGCAGGCCGTCTATCGCGACGTGGTCCGGTCCTTCGCTCCCTTCGCTGCGGACTGATCGTTCCAAGTTCGTCTCGGCGTGAAACAAACATTTCGCGTCCTGCGATTTGCTCTACCATTTCCTGGGGAGTGATTCGCGCTGCGCGCTGCCTGAGCTCCCTGTCACGAAATGCTCACATGAGGGGGTGAGGCTCGCGATATGGTTGATTCGGTTTTCAAGCTTCACACTGCGGTCCTTGCCGCGCGCACGCGCGACCCGGCCTTTTCGCGCACCGCCAAGCTCATCGGCGAGGGGCTGCCGAAGATGGCCAAGAAGCTGGCCGAGGAGGCGGTGGAGGTCGGGCTGGAAGCGGTTCAGGCCGACCGCGAGCGGGTGATCCTCGAGAGCGCCGACCTGATCTACAATCTCGTAGTGCTCTGGAGCGAGATCGGGATCGCGCCCGCGGATGTCTGGCGCGAGATGGACCGGCGCGAACAGCTCTATGGCATTGCCGAGAAATTGCCGAAGAATCGCGCCGCGAAGCAAGCGCGACAGGAAAGCGCCGAGGTTGCCGCACTTGGCGGGGGTGGCTTGCGCGAAGACTGAGCATCCCGCGCGTTTTTGGCGCGCTTGCCCCCTCATCCCCGGGAATGTCAGATTTCCGGGAAGACGGGGGTTGCCAAGCCGAAGCGTTGCGGCTATTCCCGCCACATCAGATCGACGCGGCCACGGCCGAGCCACCTGATACGCGCCCGTAGCTCAGCTGGATAGAGCATCAGACTACGAATCTGAGGGTCAGAGGTTCGAATCCTTTCGGGCGCGCCATTTTTGGCTCCTTCTCAGGAGCACTGCTTACGGTTCGTTTTCAGGGCCATTTGTAAGCTTTCATTCAAGCACGATTCAGCGCTCTGCACTCGGCCGAAGGCCATGGGGTGGTCGATCTTCGCCAACGCGTGTCGTTCTGCCAGCGATCGATCCGGCCGCGTGTCGGTCATGTGCCCGGTCGTCCCATGATTTCGGCGCGGTTCGCGCGATCATGGCCCATTTGACCCCACGCGCCTATCGCGGGGCCTGCTGGGCCGAATCGTCGTGCATCCAGTCTCTCGATCGCTTGCTGAGCATTCCCCGTGAGCAGGGTGGTTGTTGCCGCTCCTTGTCGACCGCAAGGCAGCGCCGCTGCCAAGCGCTGGCGACTGCGCGCCAATTCGAAGCGGCGTGGCTCAGCGTGAGATCCGACGAACGACCGGGCGCAATGGACTGAGCATGATGCGGCACCGTCACTGCTCAGATGCTGCGATCCGTTTTGGGGGGCGAAGCCGAAGAGATTGCCACCCGATCGGTCCACGGCAGGGGAACAGCTGCCGTTCAAGGACGTTGCGCAACCAGGAGGACGCGCGATGAAGGCTTCAGTGATGACGTTATTGCTACTCACCGCATTGGCGGCGAGCGCCTGCAACACGACCCAGCAGAGGATCGGCGGTGCCGCTGCCGGAGCCGGAACGGGCGCACTTGTCGGTGGTCCGGTCGGTGCGGTCGTTGGGGGCGCTGCGGGGGCGGTCACGGCTCCCACCGTGGTGCGCGCAACACGGCGTGCGACGCGTTAGCCGTAGGCGCTGACCGGCCGCTGACTTCGGACCATTTCAGCCTCTTCCACCGCCTCAGGCTCGGCGCGGACGCATATCATCGCTTGCGCGTTGCGGGTGGTTCAGCCGTAACGCCCCTCGAGCCGCCGATCGATCCCTAGTGCCGCGAGCGTGCAGAGCGCGCCCGAGAGCAGATAGACGCCAACCCAGGCGAGCCCGAATTGGCTGGACACGGTCAGCGCCACGAGTGGCGCGAAGCCCGCGCCGAGCAGCCAGGCAAGATCCGAGGTCAGCGCTGCGCCGGTATAGCGGTACTGGGTGCCGAAGCTCGAGGCCACGGCGCCGGCAGTCTGGCCGTAGGAGAGCCCAAGCAGGCCAAAGCCGATGATCACGTAGATCGTCTGCCCCGCCAGGCTGTCGCCGAAGAGCAGGGGGGCGATGATGCTCGACAGGCTGAAGAGCGCGATCATTCCGCCAGAGACAAGGAGCGTGTTGCGGCGGCCAATCTGGTCGGCGATCAAACCGGAGGTGACGATCGCGCCGAAGCCAACCACGGCGCCGGCCGCCTGCACCATCAGGAATTCCGAAACCGAACGTTCGGTGAAGAGGTTGATCCAGCTCACCGGGAAGATGGTGACGAGGTGGAACAGCGCGAAGCTCGCCAGCGGCACGAAGGCGCCGAGGATGAGGGTGCTGCCGCGCGCCCTGACCAACTCAAGCACCGGCATGGGCATGAGCTCGCGGGTTTCCATGAGCTGGGCGAACTCGTGGGTTGCGACCATCCGCAGCCGCGCGAACAACGCCACGACATTAATCGTCAGCGCGACGAAGAAGGGGTAGCGCCAACCCCAGTCGAGGAAATCTTCCCGCGACAGCAAGCCTTCGAAATAGGCGAACAGGCCGGCAGCAAGGATGAAGCCAAGCGGAGCGCCGAGCTGTGGCAGCATGGCGTACCAGCCGCGGCGGCCGACGGGCGCGTTGAGGGCGAGCAGGGAGGAGAGCCCATCCCAGGCTCCGCCGAGCGCGATGCCCTGCAGGAGCCGGAAGATCGCGAGAATGATGCCGGACCAGATGCCGATCGTGGCATAGCCGGGCAGGAAGGCGATGGCGGCCGTCGCGCCACCGAGGAGGAAGAGCGCAACGGTAAGCTTGGCCGCGCGACCGTGGCGACGGTCGATCGCCATGAACAGCACTGTACCGATCGGGCGGGTTATGAAAGCGAGCGCGAAGATCGCGAAGGCATAGAGCGTCGCGGTCAGCCGGTCGGCGAAGGGAAATACCAGCTCGGGAAAGACCAGAACGCAGCCGAGACCGAAGACGAAGAAGTCGAAATATTCGGAAGTTCGGCCGATGATCACGCCGATCGCGATCTCGCCGGGCGAGACATGGTCGCGCCCGTGCTCGTCCGTCAGGTGGCCCGATGTATGGTTCGCTGCCTCAGCGCTCATGACCGGGAACCCCTCGTTATCGGGCGGGTCGGATCGTACGGGCTTGCCCGCACCTCATGCAAATGGATACGGTGGATCGCAGATACCCGTCAAACCTTCGCAATGGGACAGATTGTCTGATGGGTGATGCGAAGGAATGGGCATAGAGAAGGTTGTTCCGGCGGCAGGGAGGTCTCGAGTCTCTTGCGGATCCTTCGATTTCTAACGGTTCTTCCTGTTTTCGCCATGCTCGGCGGCTGCCAGATGGTGCTCTTGGCACCGTCCGGCGATGTTGCCGTGCAGCAGCGAAACCTGCTGCTGACCTCGACGGCGCTGATGCTCCTGATCATCGTGCCGGTGATGGCGCTGACGGTGTTCTTCGCCTGGCGCTACCGCGCTTCCGCCGACGCGACCTATGATCCCGACTGGCACCATTCGCTACCGCTCGAGGTGGTGATCTGGGCGGTTCCGTTGCTGATCATCATCGTCATCGGCGCGATCACCTGGATGGCCACGCATCTGCTCGACCCCTACCGGCCACTGGGGCGCATCAGCGCGGCGAAGCCGGCTGCCGCTGCGAGGATGAGCGAGAACGCGCCACCGCAAGGGCCGTTGGTCATCCAGGTGGTGGCGCTCGACTGGAAGTGGCTGTTCCTCTACCCGGAGCAGGGCATCGCCTCGCTCAATGAGGTCGTGGCGCCGGTCGACCAGCCGATCGAATTCCGGATCACGTCCTCCACCGTCATGAATTCCCTCTTCATTCCGGCGCTGGCGGGGCAGATCTACGCCATGCCGGGCATGCAGACGAAACTCAACGCCGTGATCAATCATCCCGGCGATTTCGAGGGCTTCTCGGCCAATTACAGCGGCGCCGGCTTCTCCGACATGCGCTTCCGTTTCCGCGGCGTCGACCGCCAGGGCTTCGAGGCCTGGACCCGAGCCGCGCGCGAAAAGGGCGGGCCACTCGGACGCGAGGAATATCTGGTGCTGGAACGCCCAAGCGAGCGCGAGTCGACGCGGCAGTTCCGCGATGTCGCACCTGATCTGTTCCAGGCGGTCCTCAACATGTGTGTCGATCGCGCCAAGATGTGCACGCGCGACATGATGGCGATGGATGCCAAGGGCGGCGGCGGCAGGAAGGGGATCTCGACCGTGATGGCGCTCGAATACGACAAGAGCGTGCGCCGGGGCGGGCAACCGATGCCGCCGCGCCCCTTCGTCACGGCGATCTGCACGCCCGCCGACGTCTACGGTACCGCGGGCGTCACCGCCCGCGTAGCCAACTGAACCGCGTCCGAGATGGTCGCCGCTAGCGAGACGAGGGATCCATGACCTCCTATCCCGAATGGTGGAAGCTTGTGTTCGGCCGTTTCACCTTCGAAGCGCTGCCGCTGCACGAGCCGATCCTGGTGGCGACCTTTGCTGTCGTGGTGCTCGGCGGCCTCGCGCTCCTCATGCTGATCACGCGGATGAAGGCCTGGGGCTATCTCTGGAACGAGTGGTTCACCAGCGTCGACCACAAGAAGATCGGGATCATGTACATGATCCTGGGGGTCATCATGCTGCTGCGCGGCTTCGCCGACGCGCTGATGATGCGGGGCCAGCAGGCGATCGCTTTTGCCGGCAGCGAGGGCTACCTGCCGCCGCACCATTACGACCAGATCTTCACCGCCCATGGCGTCATCATGATCTTCTTCGTGGCGATGCCCTTCGTCACGGGGCTGATGAACTTTGTCGTGCCGTTGCAGATCGGCGCGCGGGATGTCGCCTTCCCATTCCTCAACAATTTCAGCTTCTGGATGACGGTGGGCGGCGCCGTGCTGGTGATGGCCTCGCTCTTCATCGGCGAATTCGCCAAGACGGGCTGGCTTGCCTACCCGCCCCTCTCAGGTGCCGCCTACTCGCCCGGGGTGGGCGTGGACTACTATCTCTGGGCGCTGCAGATCGCGGGCGTGGGCACAACGCTCTCCGGCGTCAACCTGGTGGCGACCATCATCAAGATGCGCGCGCCCGGCATGGACATGATGAAGATGCCCGTCTTCACCTGGACGTCGCTGTGCACCAATGTCCTGATCGTCGCGACCTTCCCGATCCTGGCGGCGACGCTCGCGCTGCTGACGCTCGATCGCTATGTCGGCACCAACTTCTTCACGAACGATCTCGGCGGCAACCCGATGATGTACGTGAACCTGATCTGGATCTGGGGGCACCCCGAGGTCTACATCCTGATCCTGCCGGCCTTCGGCATCTTCTCGGAGGTGGCCTCGACCTTCTGCGGCAAGCGGCTCTTCGGCTATGCCTCGATGGTCTATGCGACGGTGGTGATCACCATCCTGTCCTACCTCGTCTGGCTGCACCATTTCTTCACGATGGGCTCGGGCGCCAGCGTCAATTCCTTCTTCGGCATCACGACGATGATCATCTCGATCCCGACGGGCGCGAAGATCTTCAACTGGCTGTTCACGATGTATCGCGGCCGCATCCGCTTCGAGCTGCCGATGATGTGGCTCATCGCCTTCATGCTAACCTTTGTCATCGGCGGCATGACCGGCGTGATGCTGGCGGTGCCGCCGGCCGATTTCGTGCTGCACAACAGCCTGTTCCTGGTTGCGCATTTCCATAACGTCATCATCGGCGGCGTCGTCTTCGGCATCTTCGCCGGCATCGCCTACTGGTTTCCGAAGGCTTTCGGCTTCAAGCTCGATCCGTTCTGGGGCAAGCTCTCCTTCTGGTTCTGGGTCGTCGGCTTCTACGTCGCCTTCATGCCGCTCTATGTGCTCGGCCTGATGGGCGTGACCCGCCGCTTGAATCGCTTCGAGGACCCCTCGCTGCAGATCTGGTTCGTGATCGCGGCAATCGGCGCGGTGCTGATCCTGTTCGGCATCCTTTGCTTCCTCATCCAGATCGCGGTCAGCATCATCCGTCGCGATGCCTTGCGCGACACGACCGGCGACCCCTGGGACGGGCGCACGCTGGAATGGTCGACGTCCTCGCCTCCGCCCGATTACAATTTCGCCTTCACCCCGGTGATCCACGACCATGACTCGTGGTCCGACATGAAGAAGCGCGGCTATCAGCGCCCGCTCGCTGGCTTCCGGCCGATTCATATGCCGAGGAATACCGGGGCCGGTGTCATCATCGCGTGCTTCGCGACGCTCTGCGGCTTCGCGCTGATCTGGCACGTCTGGTGGCTGGCAGCGCTGACTTTCGTGGGCGCCGTGGCGAGTGTGATCACGCACAGCTTCAATTACGACCGCGACTTCCACATCCCGGCAGAGACCGTACTGCGCGAAGAGGATTCGCGCAGCAAGCTGCTGGCCCGGGCCTGAGGAATGATGATGGCGAAGGCGGCAGCACAGGTCCCGGTCCGAAACGGCGCCCCGACGTTCTACGTCACGGAAGAGGAGCACGAGCACTCCGGCGGCTCGACCATGCTCGGCTTCTGGATCTACCTGATGAGCGATTGCCTCGTCTTCGCGGTGCTGTTCGCGACGTTCGGGGTGCTGGGGCGCAACTACGCGGCGGGGCCGTCCGGCGCCGACCTGTTCGATCTCAGGCTGGTGGCGGTCAATACCGGCCTGCTGCTGGTCTCCTCGATCACCTATGGCTTCGCCATGCTGGCGATGGAAAAGGGCCGGCAGGCCGCAATGCAGGGCTGGCTCGTCGTGACCGGCCTGTTTGGCCTCGGCTTCCTCGCGGTCGAGCTTTACGAGTTCGCCCACCTGATCAACGGGGGCGCGACGCCGATGCGCAGCGCGTTCCTCTCTTCTTTCTTCACGCTGGTCGGCACGCACGGGCTGCATGTCACTTTCGGCCTGATATGGCTGGTCGTGCTGATGAGGCAGGTCGCAAGACACGGGCTGATCGAGGCCAATTGCCGCCGGCTGATGTGCCTGAGCATGTTCTGGCACTTCCTCGACATCGTCTGGATCGGCGTCTTTACCTTCGTCTACCTGATGGGCGTGCTGAAATGAGCGGAAGCCAGGACCACGCCGAGCCGCATGGCGAGCACGGGGACGCCCATGGCGCTCCCCATGGCAGCCTGCGCGGCTACATTACCGGCTTCGTGCTTTCGGTCATCCTGACCGCGATCCCGTTTTGGCTCGTCATGAATGACGTGCTCGGTCACGCGACTTTGACCGCGCTCGTGATCATGGGTTTCGCGGCGGTGCAGATTGTCGTCCACATGGTCTATTTTCTGCACATGAACGGCCGCTCCGAAGGCGGCTGGTCGATGATGGCGCTGATCTTCACCATCATCATCGTGGTGATCGTGCTCTCGGGCTCGCTGTGGGTCATGTACCACCTCAACGCCAACATGATGCCGAGCGACATGCATAGGATGTGAGGCCGGCGTGGTGACGTTCCCGGACGCGGGGCAGGGGCGCCGACCGCGCACGGCGCATGTCGTTTTTGTCGCCGCAGCCTGCGTGCTTGCGCTCATCTTCGCAGGGCTCGGCATCTGGCAGATGCAGCGGCGGGCCTGGAAGCTCGACCTCATCGCCCGTGTCGAGGCACGCATCCACGCGCCGCCAGCGGCCGCGCCCGGGCCGGCGGAATGGGGCAGGATCAACGCCGCCACCGACGAATATCGCCGCGTTGCATTGCAGGGGCGCTATCTCCCCGGGCCGGAAACGCTGACCATGGCGGTGACGGAGCGCGGCCCCGGCTTCTGGGTGCTGGCGGCGTTTCGAACGGATGCCGGCTTTACCGTTCTCGTCAATCGCGGCTTCCTGCCGGAGGGGCGGCGTGGGCCGGACGAACGGCGCAAGGTTGCCGGCGAAGCGGCGGGTCTCACCGGGTTGCTGCGGCTGAGCGAGCCGGGTGGCGGCTTCCTACGTGCGAACGATCCCGCCGCCGGGCGCTGGTATTCCCGCGACGTCGTGCAGATCGCGCAGCAGGCACAGGGCGTCGGAGAGGTCGCACCCTATTTCGTCGATGCCGACGCTGTCTCCGAGCCTGGCCCGCTGCCGCAGGGCGGGATGACACAGGTCAGCTTCCGCAACACGCATCTTGTCTACGCGCTGACCTGGTTCTGCCTTGCATTGATGAGCGCGGGGGTGGCGGCCCATGTGATCCGGGGCAAGGCCGACGAACCGCCGTCAGCGTAGAAGCAGTCCCCACACCGAACCCGCAGTTTCGGCCAATCATCCGAGCTCATCCAGCTTCAGCGTCCTTGCCAGGTCGGCGCGCGCTTGGTGAGGAAGGCCTCGATACCCTCTCGGAAATCGGCGCTCATATAGCACATCAGGATGAGGTCGCTTTCCCTTGTGCGGTCGGATCTGGTGATCCGTCGCATCGCTTCCTTGGTCGCGCGCAGGGTCAGCGGTGCGTGGCCAGCAATGGTCGTGGCCAATTCCTTTGCCCGCTCCATCAGCGCGACATGGTCGGAGACGAGTTCAGTGTAGAGACCGATGCGGTGGCCCTCGTCGGCATCGATTAGCCGCGCGGTAAAGACGATGTCCTTGACCCGCGCCGGTCCGAGCAGGGTGGCCAGCCGCGCATAATTGTTCATGGACAGGCAATTGCCGAGCGTGCGCGCCACCGGGAAGCCGAAGCGGGCGTTGCGCGTCGCAATCCGGAGATCGCAGGCGCAAGCGATGCCGGCACCTCCGCCCGTTGCCGCCCCCGAGATCGCCGCGATGGTCGGAACCTGGCAACTTTCAATCTTCTGCAATGCACCGTCGATGCGTGCCTCATAGGCCAGCGCATCCTCCGGCTTGTCGAAGGCGCGGAACTGCGAGATGTCCGTTCCGGCGGCGAAGGCTTTCTCTCCCGCCCCGGTCAGAACCAGAACCTTGGGTGAGCCATGGCCTTCGAGATGGGAGCAGATCTCGGCGACGCGGTCATACATCGCAAATGTCAGCGCGTTGCGCGCCTGCGGCCGGTTGAGCGTAATCCAGCCGATCCCGCCGTCGACCTCATAGCAGATCTCGTCACTCATCGATTCCTGCTCTCCTTCGTGCAGCCGGCATCAGTGGAACCGCTGTCGCCGGCGCCCGGCCGTAGCGCAGTGTCGGATCGGCTTGCGCCAGAACTTGTGTTGGACATCGTTTCAAGCTCGGTTCCGCAGGGCCTGTATCACGAAGGAGAAGCCGCCGAGCGCAACGACGCCGTCGAGCAGCAGCGCGTGGACCTTGAGCGGTATGCGGGCGAGCAGCGCTCTGGCAAGCCAGGCGCCCGGAAACATGCAAAGCCCGATCACCGCACCCAGCCAGACCTGCGCGCTGGTCAGGACCGCTGCCTGCCCGAAGACCAGTGTCTTGGTGAGATGCATGGTGAGGCCGACGATCGCATCGGTCGCGACCAGCGCTGCACCGCCAAGCCCGGCGCCGAGCAGGATCGGGATCATCAGCAATCCGCCGCCGATCGTCGTGCCCGAGAGAAAGCCGAAGAATGCTGACGCGACGAGAACGCCGGTCGGACCGATCTCGAAGCGCCGGCCGGCGAACAGGCGCTTGAGCACCACGATCGCGATCAGGAAGATCCCGAGCACCAGCGACATGACTGAGCAGCATCGCAACGCTGATCGTCTGCACCACGGAGGCGACGCCGATGATCGGGGCCAGCACCAGCGACAGCACGATCGCGCCGCCCGAGCCGGTGAGCGCACTCAGCAGCGATCCGACCAGGGCGGCTGTGCCGACGGCGAGCGCCGTCACAACCTGCACGGCCGATCCGAGCAAGGCCGGGTCGGCCACGACGCTCATGGCAGATAGGCCCCGCCATTCACATGCATGGTCTGGCCGGTGAGATAGCGCCCGTTCGGCCCGGCAAGATAGCGCACCATCGCCGCGACCTCCTGCGGCCGGCCGCGGCGTCCGACCAAGGTGGTGCGGTGTTTGTGATGGTCCGGCTCGGCCGCCGAGTGGCCGCCGCGCACCGTATCGATCAGGCCTGGGGAGACGAGGTTGACGGTGATCCCGCGCTCGGCCAGCTCCTGCGCCAGCGCCTTGGTGAGACCGTCGAGTCCGGCCTTGGCAGTGACGACATGGGCGCGTTGCTTCGCGCCGGTATAGGCTGTCAGTCCGCCGATGTTGATGATGGCGCCTGCGCCGCTCGCGGTCAGCGCGTCCAGTGCCGCCTGCGAGCACAGGAACGGGCCGTCGAGCGTGACCCCGAGCACCTGATGCCATTGCGCCAGGGTCATCGCGTCGAAGGCCACTTCGCCACGGATCGCGGCATTGTTGACGAGGATGTCGAGCCGGCCGAAGCGCTTGAGCGTGGCCTCGACGGCGGCGCGGACCGAGTCAGGGTTGGTGACATCGGCCCGCTGCCAGGCGGCACGACCACCCTCGGCCTCGACTGCGGCGACCATTTCGCCAAGCCCTGTCTCGTCCGAGAGCGCCACGCCCATCACCGCTGCCCCACCGGCGGCGAGTTCGAGCGCGATGGCGCGGCCGATATTGCGGGCTGCTCCCGTGACCAGTGCAACCTTGCCGTCGAGTTCGGTCATCGCTCAGCCCCGTGCCGCCGAGAGGTCGACGCTGCCGCCGGCGGCGAGCGTGTCGAGCGCGGCGGCCATCTGCTCGGAGCGCTCGCGCGCCCAGCCCCCGAAGGCGGCGTTGTCGTGGAATTTCTGCAGGATATCGCCTGCGGAAAGAGGCTCATGGGCCCCGCCGCGCATGTGCGGCTGATGCATTTCGCGCACCGAGCCATCCGTGAGGGTGGCCCTGATATGGCCGCTGAAATTGCGCGGATACGCGTCTTCTGGATTGACGACATAGGACACCTTGGCGGCCAGCGCCCGCACGCTCGCCTCCGCCACGCGCTCCTCGGTGAATTGCCCAAGCCCGGCGCCGCCATCGATGAAACCGACGGCGACGCAATAAGGCGTCGAGAATTTTGCCGCATAGGCATTGGGCGGCGCCTGCTTCAGCGCCAGTGGTTCCCAGAGCCGGTGCACCGTGCCTTCGCCGACCTCGCATTCCAGGCTGAGGATGCCCTCGGCCTTCACACCCTGCTTCGCCAGCGCGATGGCGCAGTCGACGAAGGGCTGGGTCATCGTCCCGCAGGCATAGGGCTTGAAGGCGAGTGTCTCGAGCACCCAGCTCTCGCCCAACCTGTCGAGCAGCGGCGTGAAATCCGGTGCCTTCGACGGAGCGAAGGCGCGGTAGAAACCGTGATGGCCCTCGATCACGGTTGCGGGTCCGAGGAAGCCGGCCTCGGCCAGCAGGGCGGCGCGAATGCCGGCCTGCGCTGCCGCACCGGCATGGAGCCGCTTGGTCCAGCTGCCGTCGGCGAGATATTCGATGATGCCGGAGGCCAGGCTGCCGGCGACGCCGATGGCATGCGCGATCAGCTTCGGGGGCAGGCCGAGGGCGCTCGCCACCGCGGCGGCAGCTGCGGGAGCGCCGATCACCGCGGTCGGGTGAAAACAGGCCTTGTGAATCGCTTGCGGCGTCACCAGGCTCATTCGGCACATCAGCTCGGTGCCGACTGCAACACCGCGCAGCACGGCTTCGCCCGACAACCCGCGATGCTCCGCCGCCGCCAGCACGGCTGGCACGATCACGGCGCCGGCGTGGATCGGCCCGCCCTCGAATGTATCGTCAAAATCCTCGCCATGCGCCGCGGTGCCGTTGACCAGCGCGGCGTCATAGGGGCCCAGGCCCGATGCATGGCCGATCGCGGTTGCCTTGCCCGACGACGCGGTCGAGGCCAGGGCGGCGCGGACATAGTCGGTGCCACGCGCCGCGACGCAAAGCCCGGCGACGTCGAGCAGCAGCAGGCGGACGGGCTCCCGCGCCTTGGGGCTCACCGTCGCATGGGCGGCGAAGCTGGCGAGCCGCAGCGCGACCGGCTCATCGG
>NZ_JBFTZN010000154.1:0-13289 GCF_056406775.1 Allobosea sp. P1_A7 | reverse complement strand
GCTCTGGACCTGGTTCGTCGGCATGATGGTCGTCACGCTACCCTGGCATCTGGTCGGTGTCATGGGACAGCCGCGGCGCATGGCCTATTACGACTTCACCAATTCGGCGCTCGCGCCGCAGGCGATCTGGGTGAGCRTGTCGACGATCGGCGGCTTCATCCTAGTTGTCTCGGCGATGCTGCTCGTGGGCGTGCTGCTCGCATCGCATCGTGCCCCGAAAGCCACGATCCCGCCGCTCAGATTTTCCCTTGCGGTCAATCCTCCTCGCCGGCTGCCCAAATCCCTGAACAGTTTCGGGGTCTGGACGCTGCTGGTCGTGGCCCTGACCGCCGCGAATTATGGCTATCCACTGGCCCAGTTTCTTTTCCTGAACAGGACGAGCGTTCCTGCCTATTCGAGCCAGGTACGATGAGCAGCGGGGGGCGCCAAGCATCGCGCGATTCCCGGTTCGCCGTATGGATCAGCGCCACCGTCGCGCTGTTCATCGTCGCGGTGCTGATCGGCTTCATATGGTTGCCATCCGTCCAGAGGGGCGCCGAAGGTCTCGATCTCTGGAGCGTGATTTGCCGTGCAGTCGGCCTGCCCAACGCAAGTGCGCGGGCTCCCGTCGCGATAGCCGCACAGCCCGCTTCGACGGTTGCCTGGACCGCCTCGACGCGACAGCAGCTTGCGCAAGGTAACGCGGCGCGCGGTGCAGCGCTTGCGGTCAACTGCAACAACTGCCACGGCCTGAACGGCATCAGCACTGACGCGGCCTTCCCAAATCTCGTCGGTCAGAGCGCGGACGCGATCTACAAGCAGCTCGCGGATTACCGGAGCGGCAAGCGCAACCCGGTGGTAATGGGAGTATTCGTCTCATCCCTGTCGGAGCAGGATGTTTTCGATCTCGCGAAGCACTTTGCGTCGCTCCCGCTCCCCGTTGCCGGGCCTCCGGAAAAGAGCGATCCAGCGACCTCCAACGTCCGAACCCTGATCGAAGTCGGCGATCCCCGGCGAGGCATGGCGCCCTGTGCGGCATGTCACGGACCGCTCGGCTTGACGATTGGCGCTCCGAGCCTGCGAGGCCAGCAGCGTGCCTATCTCGAACAGGAACTGCAGGCCTTTGCCACGGAGAGCCGCCGCAATGACATCAGGGAGCAAATGCGCTCCATCGCTCGCCAGCTGACGAGCGCAGAGATCGCGATGATTGCTGCCTATTATTCCGGCCTTGGCCAGCAATAACCGCGGGGAAGCGTTGCCTCATCAAAAAGGATTGCCGGCGCGCGGCCTGCTGATTGCAAGCGGGTATCGGTTCCTGCTGGGCTAGCCTCGCGAAACCATGCGAGGGGGAGTGAGGAATGGGCCGAACCAGTCGCGGCTGCCATGGTGCAGCCCTAACCAGAACGGTACTGGGTTGAACGTTCGATGCGGCGTGTTCGCCGGGCTATTTCGGAAACAGGAACTGCACCTGGGCCCGGAGTTGCCAGTCGGCGCCGCCGCTGGGCTTTGCGACATTGTAATAGGCTGCAAGCTGCGCGTTGATGGCCTGATGGCCGATCTTGAACACGCGCCCGAAACCGCCTCCAATCGGCACCGTCCAGCGGTCGCCGTGGCCGGCTTCCCAGTCGGCGGTGATGATGGGAGACGAGGTCAGRTACCAGCCGCCGTGGAAATTGTAGTTCACGAAGGGCTGSAGCGTCATCGCRTTGACCGCGCTGCGGTTGCTCTTGCCCGCGAAGGACCAGACATTGTTGRCGAGRACGCCGACGACCCAGGGSCCTTCGATSGCCAGRGCRACGAARGCSGGRCCSGCCGAGTACTTGCCGSYGGTSAGGGTCTTGTCGGTGCCGGTCGGGAAYACGAAGGTCGGSCCGATGCCCCAGATGATGCCGTGCGTCGGCTGCTTCGGCGAGAAGAAGAAGCTCGGGTTGATGTCGCCGAGGCCGAACTCGCGSTCRCCATTCACCGTYAGGGCCGGTTGCGMGATCACCGGCGTGATCCAGCGCGTGATCAGGTTCCAGTCCTTRTTCAGCGTGATCGGGATCACGGGCTGGATGTTGAGGACRTTCTGCAGCTGCTTATGCGGGCCGACATTGAAGTTGGAATTGTTCTGGAACGGCAGGCTGATCATGTCGGCAACGGGGTTTTGCGCCGCCTTGGCAAGATCGTCGGTGCTCTTTTCGGGGCCCTCCTGGGCGATGGCGAAAGAGCTCGCCAAGCCGATTGAGATGGCGAGCGCGACCCTCAGTCCGAATCGTCCGCAGCCTGTGCGTCGTCCAGTCATGATGTGCTCCGTCTGTCATCCAGACCATCTTTGATCATTGGAACAGAGTTCGCTGCTGAGTGCCAGATTAGGTATTGCTTGCAATGCGCAATCATCACCGTGTGTTGCTTGTGTGATACATGTCGACAATGTTGTGGCGGAGGCTCCGCTGTGTCTACGACAGTATTCGATGCATTGGGAATGCAATACGGTTCGACGGGAGAAGCTCACTCAAAGAATCGGGMCGATGGGGATCGACGCGATCACGTGTATTGTCGGGTTCTTCGTCTCCGCGATCGGGGGCGGCCTGATTTTCGACGGCGTGGTCGAAGCCTTGCAAATGCACGGTGTGACCACTTTGCACTGAGCGCCGCCTGCGCCTGAGCAGCGCACCCTGCGCATCGGGCGGGATCGCTGGACCTGAGAAATCTGGTTCTCGCCCATCCCAGCTACGAACCTTTGTTCGCGATCGCGAGTTTGCCGGCGCCATCGACGCCATGCTTCTGCAGATCGGCCAGCAACCCTTCGTCCGACAGGTCCAGCCGGTGCGAATGCTTCCAGTCGTGATGCGAGACTTCGACCAGGCGCTCGACAAGGTGGCGGGCGTCGGTTTCGATGGCGAGCTCGCGCCGTGCATCGAAGCTGCCGGGGGTCAGGTTGATCGAGCCGACGATCGCGCGTTTCTCGTCGGCCAGGAGCATCTTGCCGTGCAGCTTCAGATTCTTCAGCCGATGGATCTTGGCTCCCACATCTTCCATGATCCGCAGGCCGCCGACGCCTTCCACCAGCTTGTCGCTCTTCAGCTTGTGCGGCTGCCGCGCCATGATGTGGACCTCAACACCGCGGTTCAGCGCCCGGACGAGGCGCTCGATGATCACCGTGTCCTGGTAACGCTCATTCTGCAGCCATAAGGTTTGCTTGGCGTCGTCAATGAAGGCCGCGATCCGTTCTCGGCCGTTATTGGGGCACCAGATCAGCTTCGACGCAGGATCGGGCGCGAACTCCGTCTGTACCCAGTCCGCTTCGAAGCAGCGCACCATCTCCGCGACTTCCAGCTTGTCGGTGGTGGTGACGGCATAATCACGCGTCTCGGTGAGATCCCGCGTCTCCCAGTTCAGCGACTCGACGAAGCCGATCGTATCGTCGATCACCATCGACTTCTGGTGGGTGAGAGCAAAGGCCGGGCTGCTGTCGCGCACCTCGATGCCGGCAGCGTCGAGCACCTGGCGCGTCTCCTCGTTCTCGCTCGCGCCGTCGCGGCGCGCCGGGTTGAGCATGACGCGCACCTGGACGCCGCGTTGCTTCGCTGCGAGCACAGCGCCAAGCAGGGTCGGGTCCGTGAACAGGAACATCCTGATATTGAGCACCCGCGTGGCGGCGTTGATCGGTGCGAGGATGGCATCGGGGGTGTCGTCGGGAAGGACAATCAGCTTGTGCGACATGGCCGGCACTCCTTGATTTGCGCAGGAAGGGACGGGGCGACCTCACTTGGCCGCGGTCGTTTCGAATTGGGCGCGGTTGAGTTCGGCATAGATCCCGCCGCGGGCAATCAGCTCGTCATTCGGGCCCTCTTCCGCAACGATCCCGTCTTTCAGCACGATGATCTTGTCGGCATTTCGAATCGTGCTGAGGCGATGGGCGATCATGATGACGGTGCGGCCCGCCATCAGCCGCCGCAGCCCCTCGATCACCAGGTGCTCGGACTCGGTATCGAGCGCCGCTGTCGGCTCGTCGAGGATCATGATCGGGCTGTCACGAACGACGGCCCGGGCGATGCCGATGCGCTGGCGCTGGCCGCCCGACAGCGTATCGCCGCGCTCCCCGACCATGGAATCATAGCCATGCGGCATGCGGGCGATGAACTCGTCGGCATTGGCGATCCTGGCGGCCGCCACGATCTCCTTGTCTGTCGCACCTGGCCGCCCATAGGCGATGTTCTCCCGGATCGTCCCGCGAAACAGCACCGTCTCCTGCAGCACGAAACCGATCTGGGCGCGCAGGGCGGCGAGTTTGAACGTGCTGACATCCGTGCCGTCGATCAGGACGCGCCCGCTCTTCACGTCATAGAAGCGTGGCAGCAGGCTGAGCACGGTGGATTTGCCTGAGCCCGTGGGCCCGACGATGCCAACGACCTGCCCAGGCGCGATCGAGAAGGAAACATCGCGCAGCACGAGCACATCGGCCTCGTAGCCGAACGCGAGATGCTCGAAGGTGATCGCGCCCTTGACGCGCCCCGGATCAACCGCATCGGCGCGTTCGAAGACGATCTCGTCGGCTGCGAGGATCGTCTGGATGCGTTCCAGCGCTACGGTCGTCTGCGCGATTGCCGTCGTGGCGCTGGCAAGATCCTGAACGGGTTTGAAGAATTTTGAGAGATAGGCGAGATAGACCGTCAGTGACCCGGCCGTCATGGTGCCTGCGATGATCAGCGCCGTTCCCTTCCAGAGAACGATGGCGGTGCAGAACGCGACCACGATGCTGACCACCGGCGAGAGCAGGGACTTGACCCGCCGTGCCTTCAGCGCCGCATCGACTGTCRCCTGGCTGACATCCTGCAGATGCGCGAGTTCGAGATCCTGCCGCCCGAACGCCTTGACCGCCCGGACCGAGCCCAGGCCCTGTTCGACGACCGCCAGAACTTCACTCTGCCTGACGCGCACCACGCGCGTCGCCTCTTTCACCGCCCGCTTGAAGCGCATGATGAAGACMAGGAGGAAGGGAATGACGGCGATTGCGATCAAGGTGAAGTCCCAGTCGAGCCAGAACATCAGCCCGACCATGAAGACGATCGTGAGAAGGTCGACGACGATACTCAACGTCGACGACGAGGCGAAGCTCTGCAGGGTCGAGACATCGGAGGTGATGGTGGAGATCAGGGTGCCGATCTTGGCATTCTGATAGTATCGCAGCGACAGACGGTGCAGGTGCTCATAGATGCGGATGCGTAGATCATTGGCAATCCACTGGCCAATGCTCGTGGTGTAGTAATTGTCCAGGTAGGTCGCTATCCCGCCGATGATGGCGATGAGCAGAGTGGCAACGCCCGCAAAGAGCGCGACACCGGTCGTGTTGCGGCTGAAACCGTACTGATGCAGCCATGCTAGCCATTCAGGCAAGTGATGGTTGCCGAGCGCATCGTCCAGGACCAGCTTCAGCGGCCAGGGCGCGGCGAGGCTGGCGGCAATTTCGACCAGCATTGCGCCAAAGGCGATGAGCAGCCAGCCACGATAGGGGCGGAGCAGGTCTAGAACCAGGCGTGTCATTCGCCAACTCCTGCACGGGGTCAGTCTCGGCTCGGCACACTCACAGCATCATTTTTTCCAGTTGATCCGAGTGCAATCACGAGCGCGTCGAATAGGTTCGCATTCCGCAACGGCTTCGAAAGAACGGCGACGATGTCCGAGGGGTGAGACGGCTCGCGCATCCCGTCACCATGGGCCGTAATGATGATGGTCGGAATATGGACGCCAGCCTTGACCAATTGATGGTGCAGCTCGAGGCCGGTCATCCCAGGCATTTGCAAGTCAAGGATCAGGCAGGCAGGCGTCCCCGTGGGCAAGACCTCCAGAAATTCGCGGGCCGAGCTGAAGATCTTCGTCTCATAGGCGCGAACCCTCAGCGTCCGACTCAGGGACTTCAGCACGGACGGATCGTCGTCCACGATAGCGATCCAGGAAGAATCCTGCCCCATGGGGCGGAACGTGAGGCGGTTTTTTCCCGTTGTCGACCTGACCGTTGGGCCAGTACGCATCGCGGGGCGACTACGCGGAAATGCCGGCCTTCTCTGTCAGGCGCACCAGATCGGCGACCATACGAACGCCGAGCTTCTTCATGATCGACCCACGGTGGAATTTGATCGTCTTTTCGACGGTGCCGAGCTGGTATGCGATCTGCTTGTTCAGCTTTCCAGCAACCACATGTGTCAGAACCTCACGCTCGCGGGGCGTCAAGGTTGCAATTCTGCTCTCGACCGAGTTCAGCTCGGCTTGCGCTTGCCGGGCGCGAGAATCTGCTTCCCTCGCGCGTTCTATGGCGGCCACCAGATCCTGGGCGCTGACCGGCTTGGTCAGGAAATCGACGGCGCCCGCCTTCATGGCACGCACTGTGGTCGGAATGTCGCCCTTGCCGGTGAGAAAGATGACCGGCCGACTCATCGCCGTGGCTGTCAGTGCCTGCTGAAGTTCAAGGCCATCGAGGCCCGGCATGCAGACGTCAACGACGGCGCAGCCTGGAATGGAAGCGTCATGTTCCGCGAGAAACTCCTGCGAGGATGTGAAAGCCGCAATCGTGTATCGCCTTACGCCAAGGAGGCGGGACAAGGCCTTGATCACTGATGTGTCGTCATCAACGAGGAAGACTGTAAACATCGGGCGCTCACTCGGCTGAGATCGGCGATTTGGCTGGCAGCAAGAGGCTCGCGACCGCTCCGCCGGCCTCGTCGTTCGCAAGTTCGACCTCGCCACCATAGGCCTCGACGACGGTCGAGCAAATCGCCAGTCCAAGGCCAAGTCCGTTTGGCTTGGTCGTGTAAAAGGGCTCGAACACGTGGCTCGCGGCTTCCGGCTGAATCCCGGGTCCGCAATCCTTGACGCGGACTTCGATCATCCTCGTCGGCGTACACAAAGTCGAAACGGCGATGTTTCGTTCGGGCGTGGGGGTGGAAGCCATCGCGTCCATGGCGTTGACCAGGAGGTTGAGCAGGACCTGCTGTAGCTGGACGGGGTCCGCGACCGTCCCGGGCAATCCACCCGCCAGTTCGAGGTTTACGCTGATCCTGCGACTGACGAGTTCATTATGGAGCAGCGCCAGCGTCGACGTGACGAGCTCATTCACATCGACGGGGACAGCCGTGGTCTCCCCCTTCTTGAGCAGGTTACGCAAGCGCTGGATGACATTGCTGGCCCGGCGATTATCGTCGACGATATCCTGCAACACATCGCGGAGCTCAGCCAGGTCTGGCGAAGCGGCGGCAAGCAAATCGAGCCCCGTTTCCGCATTGGACTGGATTGCGGTGAGCGGCTGATTGATCTCATGGGCGATCGCGCCCGACAGTTCGCCCAGTACCGAAACCCGCATCAGGTGCGCCACCTCCTGGCGCTGCAAGGCCGTTTCGATCTCGGCCATCTTCTGGTCGGTGACGTCGATGAAGATTCCGCTGAGCTGCTTCGGATCGACCCCGGGGGCGGGATGAAACCGCGCGCGAATCCGTATCCAGCGCGGCTCGCCATCCCGCATGACGCGAACGTCTGCGACGGCCGACTGGTCGCTGTTGGCCGCCTTCGTGAGCGAGTTCATCGCTCCTGCGCGATCTTCGGGATTGATTGCGGCAAGGAGCGCATCGCGGGAGAGGGGAGTATCCTCCCCAAGACCGAACAGGGCCCGCGCGTGCTCTGTCGCCCAGAGCGCGTTGGTCTCGCGGTTGAATTGCCAGAGGGCCAGGTTCACGGATGCCGCTGTGAAGGTCATCCGCTCTTCGCTCTCCTTGAGCAGAGATTCGGCACGCTGCCTTCTGCGCATCTGAAGCAGCAGCGCGCCGGCAACGGCCATCTGCAGGGCAGAGGTGCCGAGGGCCGCAAGCACCAGATTGTGATGCTGGTCCCAGATCGTCGGCTGTTTGAACAGGACCACGGCATCGGCCGGAAGATTGCCTTCCCGCAGATTCCAACGCTGCATCGCCCTGGCATCGACGCGGTAGCTCTGTCCGGGATTTGTTCGTGGCGGGAGCGCGGCCGGGTCAGCGCCTGCAATGATTTCAAGTGCGAGGTCGGCTGCGGCTATGCCGACAGACTCGAACGTCTCGATGAAGCCGCCAACCGTGCCATTGCCCAGATAGGTATCGTAAGGTGAATAGACGGGAGCGGGGGAAAGCGCGACCAGCGCACTCGCGACTTCGGCCGGAACAAAACTCTTGCCCGTGCCGTCCGCGAACACCGTCAGGACGATAACGATTGCGTCTGCGGGAACACGTCCCAACTCTGCAACGAGAGTGTCATAAGGCAGGCCGAAAAGGTACGTGGCTTCTAACTCGGCGTGAACCTGCATCGTCGCCTGCGCTTGGGTTTGCCAACGGCGATCCACTTCGGCGCTCCCGGCAATCATCACGACGCGCCCTGAATTGGGCTGCAGCGCCTTCGCCAATGCGAGCGTCTTTTCCAGATTGAACTCCGTGATGATCCCGGTGACGTCGGGAGGCGGTCGTGAGATGGCATAGGTTGCCGACGAGATGCTCGTAAACACGACGGGTACGGTGGGGGCGATCGTGGCGCGATGCTTGATGATGAAGGGCAGTGCCAGGCTCCCCAGGGTGACGATGACGTCCGGGGGGGAGCGCGCGTACTTGTCACGCAGGAACGACGCCATCCGATCCTCATGCGCGGGGTCGGAGCTGCGCGCGAGGTCAAGGAACTCGGCATCGATCTCGATCTTGTGAGGAGCGCGTTCCGAGAACCGAATTCGCGCGGCCTCGCTGATGGCCGCCGTGGCCGGAAATGTATAGTTGAACGCATGCAGAAAGAGGATGCGCGCTGGTTTCCGCTGGGACCGCGCAGCCGGAGCCAGCCAAGGGAAGGCGAGCACCAGAAGGAGCAGGCCCAACGCTCCAACACCTCGGGTGGTCTTTGCTGCAAGTTGTAATCGAACTTCCATCTTTACTACCGCAGCGGCACGTGGAAGGTCTCGAAGTTCTGGGAGGCCGCATTATTCAGCGTCACCTCTACCCTGTCGAGATGCATTTTTGCCGGGGCCGAAGCTCTTGGGCGCCCAGTCTTTTTCGGCATAGGCATGGTGTCAGCGGTTGAACCTTGACCGCGGGGCCTCGGGAAATCCCGGAGGCCGGAGAGCCTCGATACTGGGCCATGGTCCAGTAGAGCGACCCCCGATTTATCGGTACAGCCTACCTGAGAGCCGAGCACTCAGAGAGTGTTTCATGCGAAGTCTTGAAATCACGGAACGACCGTCCGCTGCCCCCAGCGATCCACTGAAACGAGCGTTGAGTGCGGCAACTGCGCCTCCGCGAGATATGCTCGTCATACTCGGCGGCACGTTCCGCATGGGGGCGGATCGCCATTACCCTGAAGAGGCTCCGGTTCACCAGGTTACCGTTGACGCCTTCTGGATGGACCGTACGCCCATCACGAACCGCCAGTTCCGTGACTTCGTTCGCGCCACCGGACACGTCACGTTCGCGGAGCGGTGTCCGGATCCAAAGGACTACCCGGCGGCCCGGCCAGAGATGCTCTATGCTGGTTCTCTCGTCTTCTCGCCCCCCGACCATCCCGCTGACCTGCGCTTCTGGGGCGAGTGGTGGACTTACTTGAAGGGCGCTGACTGGCGGCATCCCTACGGCCCGAGGAGCAGCATTCACGGGCTCGACAACCATCCCGTGGTGCACGTGGCATTCTCCGATGCGCTGGCCTATGCGCACTGGGCCGGGATCGACCTGCCGACCGAGGCTGAATGGGAATTCGCGGCCCGCGGCGGCCTCGACGGCGCGGAGTTCGCCTGGGGCGCCGAGTTCACGCCCGGMGGCCAGCACATGGCCAATACCTGGCAGGGCGACTTCCCGCGACAGAACCTCGCGCAGGACGGGTTTACGCGCACCTCGCCGGTTACCGCCTTCCCCCCCAATGGCTACGGCCTCTACGACATGATCGGCAATGTCTGGGAATGGACGAGCGATTTCTACGTGGCGAGGCACGCCGCCGATGCGCCAAAAGCCTGCTGCATCCCGGAAAACCCGCGCGGCGGGCGCGAGGATCAGAGCTACGACCCATGCCATCCGGAACTCAGGATCCCGCGCAGGGTCCTGAAGGGTGGCTCACACCTGTGTGCGCCCAATTACTGCCGCCGCTACCGGCCGGCGGCACGCCACCCCCAACTCGTCGACACCTCGGCAAGCCATATCGGCTTCCGCTGCGTCCGGCGCGGAGTCTCGAAGATCTAAAAGAGGAGGATATGCCGTGAAGCATGACATTCTCGCCGGAACTACGAGCACTGCCCCCGCTGACAGCCGAACGAGGCTCAGCCGTATTCTTGCCAGCGCCTGCGACACCACGCGAACGGCTCTCCTGGGAGCTACCGCGCTCATCTGTGCAAGCGCCTTGACGCCGGCCGTCGCACAGGCCCCGGCACAGGCGCCGGCCCCTGCTCAGGCGCAATCCCGACCGAACATCCTGTTCATCATGGGCGACGACATCGGCATCATGCAGCCGAGCATCTACCACCGCGGCCTGATGGTTGGGGAGACGCCCCATATCGACCGGATCGGACAGGAAGGCGCGCTCTTCACGCACTACTACGCCGAGCAGAGCTGCACGGCTGGCCGCAATGCCTTCTTCACAGGCATGCATCCGCTGCGCACCGGCATGATCCCGCCCCAGTTGCCGGGCAGCCCGTCCTATCTGCGGCCGGGTACCCCGGCGCTGGCGAAATTCCTGATCGATCTCGGCTACAACACCGGCGAGTTCGGCAAGAACCATCTCGGCGATCACACCGACGCGCTGCCGACCGCGCATGGCTTCCAGGAATTCTGGGGCTATCTCTATCACCTCGATGCGATGCAGGGTGTGAGCTTCCCCGACATCAACAGGACCCCGACACAGCAGACGGTCGCTCCGCCATGCCTGAACACGCCGATCCCGGGCCTTCCCGCGGTTCCCGGCGCGGTGGATCCAAGAACAACCGTTTGCCTGACGCCGCCACGTCCCGTGATTTCCTGCACATCCTCCAATGGCACCGCGGCCAATCAGACCTGCCGGGACGAAGGTCCGCTGACCCTGGAACGCTCGAAGACCGTGGACGAGGAAATCTCCGCCAAGGTCGTCGACTTCCTCGAGCGCAATGACCCAAGGCGGACCAACAAGCCGTTCTTCGCCTGGTACAACCCGGCCCGCATGCACATCACGACCATGCTGTCGCCGAAATACGAGGCCATGATCGGCGAGCCCGGCGGCAAGGACTGGGGCCTCAACGAGGCCGGCATGAAGCAGCTGGATGACAATATCGGCGTCGTGCTCAAGAAATTGCAAGACATGGGCCAGCTCGACAACACGATCGTCGTTTTCACCACCGACAACGGCGCCGAGACGATCACCTTCCCGGACGGCGGCACCACGCCCTTCAAGGGCGGCAAGCTGAGCACCTGGGAAGGCGGCATGCGCGCGCCTGCGCTCGTGCGCTGGCCAGCCGGCGGCATCCGGCCGGGCACAATCAAGAATGATATCTTCGCGTCACTCGACTGGCTGCCGACCCTCGTCAACCTCGCGGGCGGAGACAAGGGCGACGCGCTGAACCAGCGCATCATGGCCGGCAGCTATCCCGGCATCGTCAAGACCAAGCTCGATGGCGTCGACCAGGTCGAATACCTGCTCGGACGGTCGGAAAAGTCGGCACGCGATACGTTCTTCTACTATTCCGGAAAGGACCCCTCGGCGGTACGCTACAAGAACTGGAAGATCTATTTCGCGATGGTCTCAGATTCGCCGGCCGGCTTCATCTCCGGGGTATTGCCCTTCCACTGGGCCCAGGTCGTCAATATCAAGCGTGATCCCTTCGAGACCGCGATCGGCTCGCAATACAAGACGCTCCTGGGTATGGGCGGTTCGATCGGCTCCCCTTCCACCGCCTATATCTACGATTGGAACATGCTGCCGATCGGCCAGGCACTGTGGATGAAGGAGCTTCTCTCCTACAAGGACTTCCCGCCGATGCAGGACCCGGCGAGCTACAACCTCGATCAGGTCATGGACCAGATCAAGAACTCGAAAGGCCGGTCCGACTGAGCGCTGGCGAAAGCAACCAGGCAGGCGTCCTGCTCGGGGGCGCCTGCTCCCTTCCATCAGGCTGGCGAGCACCAGAACCTCTTTCAAGGGAGGACGTCATGAAGACCTATGTCATGACCGGCATCGCGTTATCGATCGGATTGATTTTGTCAGGCTGCCAGAGCTCGCAATCACGAGCGCAGCAACTCGCCGCGATCTGCGCCGATCCCAACAACCGGGCGCCCAAGTCCGGCTATTGGCGTGAATGCCAGACGCTCTATCCGTCAAGCACGCGGCAATTGCAGAAGGATTATCTGCTCGGCGCTGCGGCCGGAAACTGAGGCTCGTCCTGGGCCGGATCTTCCGATCCGGCCCAAGCCTTTCCGGCTGAACCTTCCCTCGTCACACCTGGGTCCCGGTGCGAGTCCGCGAAGCCCCGTTGAAAGGGCCTCGAGTCCATTCGACCCCGCATTCCCCAAACTATCCGGAGGACGTCATGCCATCCTACGCCTTCACTGCCCTTGCGCTCTCCGCCGGGCTCGCCCTGGCCGGTTGCCAGTCCACCTCCCAGACCGTGCAGCACAAGGAGGATCTGCTCTCGGCCGCCGGCTTCACCCCGCAGCCCGCAAACACGGCGGAGCGCGTCGCGGCGATGAAGAAGCTGCCGCCCAACAAATTCGTCCAGCAGGTCAAGAATTCGCAGATCATCTACGTCTACGCCGATCCGATCGTCTGCCAATGCGTCTATTTCGGCAACCAGGCGGCTTACGCCCAGTTCCGCCAGATGGTCTTCGCGCAGAAATTGGCCAACGAGCAGCAGATGACGGCAGTGATGAACCAGAACGCCTTCGATTTCGGCCCCTGGGGTGGACCGGGACCATTCATGTACTAAGTTCTGTTTCTCGCCGGCATTGAAGGGAGGCAAGGATGAAGCTGATCGGTTCTTCCGCCGACATCGACCGACGCATGTTGCTCAACGGCCTGGCGGCTCTGCCGGCTCTCACCATTCCCTTAAGTTTCACAGTCAGTTCGGCCTCCGCCCAAACGGACCCGTTGCCGTCCTGGAACCAGGGCCCGACCAAGGCATCGATCACCGATTTCGTCTCGCGGGTCACGGCGCAGGGCGGTCCCGACTTCGTCGCACCCGCCGAGCGTATCGCGGTGTTCGACAATGACGGCACGTTGTGGGTGGAGCAGCCGATGTATGTCCAGCTCGCCTTCGTGCTCGACCGGGTCAAGGCGCTGGCGCCGCAGAACCCCGGCTGGAAGGCGAAACAGCCGTTCAAGGC
>NZ_JBFTZN010000153.1:0-16216 GCF_056406775.1 Allobosea sp. P1_A7 | reverse complement strand
GCTTGGGAATCCCGGCAGAATCGGAAAACCATGAACCTGCTCTAGCATCCGCAGATCCTTACTGCTGATCGGCAGTCCGCAGGCATTCTTGAGATAGGTGTTGATCTCTGCCGCATGGATCGGTGCGACGTAGTCGTCCTCGCGACGGTATTGCAGAAGGCGCCGCCCCGGGAGCGTGACAATGCGCGCCAGGGCCCGAACGAGCGCAGCATCGTCTGTTTCGCAAGCGATCTCCTTGCCACCCTTGCCCCTAAAATGTAGCGCGACCCGCGTTCCCGTCAGCGTGACGTGGCGCTTAAGCAGCGTCGATGTGCCGTGACTACCATTGGCCTTTGGCATAGGTCTCGTTGCCGACGCGAAGATGGCAGCGGTCGATGATGGCCGCGGCGCAGGCAAGAGCCTTTCCCTGCGAAAGCTTACGTGCCTTCATGTCGGCCGCGACCCGCGCGCGGAGTTTCGGCAGTGCAGTGATTAGGTGGGCGAGGCGCTTTAGCTTGCGCCGCTCGCGCACTTTCTCCCAATCAGGGTGGTAACGATGCTGGACGGGTCCGGCTTCATCGTGACCAACAGCTTGCAGATGCGCCCGCGGGTCGCCGGCAATGCGAACATCCTCATAGGCTGGTGGAATAGCGAGGGAGCGGATGCGAGCCAGTGTTTCCTCATCCGTGATCTTCGCGCCTTCCTGATCCCTGTACCCGAAGGAGCGCCCAAACCGGACGCGGCTGATCGTCAGTTCAATGGGCGAAACGCGGCGTAATCGCGTAGGAGGCCGAGGCGGCGCATCAGGGGTTTGAGTGTTCGTCATGGCGCCGCTCATGGGGTTGCTGCGCTGAGAATGCGCATCTCCCTTTTTGGTTCCGTGGCGGCTGAGTTGCGCTGCGTCGGCCAGCTTACCGGCTACGCGGCCACCGCGGTCAATCGTTCGGATTTCTTGGCTGGCGGCATGGATATGATCACGAAGCTCTTCGACCTTGAGAAGTTAGGTCGGAAAATAACAAGCATGCTCGAAGGGGCTTAGCCTCCAACCCGCAAACATGCCGACGGAGCTTCCGGCGGCCTTTGGCCGACGGCGGCAGAACTCAACGATTGTAGACGGCTGAGCGCGACGCCAGTGATCAAGACGTTTCAGTCGCCTTTCATTGCCCGCTCAATTGCGGCAACAAGCTGGGCCTGGTCGAAAGGCTTCCCGAGCCGATGCAGGTTGGACAAACCTTCGTCGTCGGGCAGTTCGGCATATCCAGAAGCCAAGACAATTGGAAACCTGGGCCGAGAGGACCGCACACAGCGCGCGAGTTCTGCTCCCGTCATGCCAGGCATCGCATGATCAGTGATAATCAACTCGATCTGCTGATTTGAAGCTAGCACTTCTAAGGCCTTCGCGCCGGACATAACCTCGATTGCAGTATGGCCGAGATCCTCCAGCATGGCCGCTGTGCCCATTGAAACCAGGGCGTCATCGTCCACGACGAGAATCGTGCGGGAAACAAATTTTGAGCTACGGTGGGGAGTGGTGGCCGGCCCGGGTTCGACCTCCTCAACTGAGCCATCAGCGGAAACCGGAAGCCACAGGTCGACGCGCGTGCCTCGATTGACCTCGCTTGATAGTGCCAACGTACCGCCCGACTGGGCTGCAAGGCCGTGGACCATTGATAGGCCTAGCCCGGTACCTTTGCCCGGCCCCTTAGTCGTGAAGAACGGTTCAGCTGCCTTAGCGAGAGTGACCTCGTCCATACCAAGCCCCGTATCGGAAACGCTGATACAAACGTACGCACCGTGCTTGAGATTCAGGTACTGATTACTGGGCGAAATAATCTTATCTTCGGCATGGACTAAGATTGCGCCACCAGAAGGCATTGCGTCACGTGCGTTTACCACAAGGTTTAGCAAGGCAAGTTCTAGTTGATTTGAATCAGCCAGTACCTTAGATAAATTCTCTGGCAGTCTGCTCGACAGTTTAATGCCAGGACCAACCGCGCGTTGAAGCAGATTCTCCATATCATTGACAAGATTAACAATATCAACTGCCTGCGGCTTCAATTCTTGTCTGCGCGCGAACGCAAGAAGACGCTTTGTCAAAGCAGCGCCACGTTCGGCTGCTTGGATCGCGTTGCCAAGTAATCTTTCGGTTCGGTCTTCCTTCGGAATATGCTTCTTGAGCAGGCTCAAGCTTCCGAGAGCTGCCATCAGAAGGTTATTGAAATCATGGGCCACGCCACCCGTGAGCTGACCGATCGTGTCGAGCTTCTGCGCTTCGAACAACTGTGCCAGAGCTTCTTCGCGTTCGCGTGTGCGCTCCTCAATGCGTTGCTCCAGATTCTCGTTGAGGAGGCGAAGCTCGGCTGATGAGGCCTCTAGTGCGGCGGTTCGGTCAGCGACACGGCGTTCGAGCTCAGCATTGAGGCGTTCGAGTTCCCTGTTCTTGCGGTAGAGTTCGCAAAAGACCTTGACCTTCGCGCGCAGGACCTCCGGGACCACGGGAACCGAAACATAATCGACTGCACCGGCCTCGTAGCCACGTAGCCGATCAGGTTCGGCCATCATGATTGCGGAGACGAAGATGATCGCTGTCTTTTGGTAACGAGGGTGTTCGCGGATCATCGCGACGAGCTCGAATCCGTCCTGATCCGGCATGCATACGTCAACGAGGATGACGGCAACATCAGTTTTTAGAAGATGCTCAAGCGCCTCACGGCCAGACCTAGCCTTGATGAGGTTCTCGCCTAAGTGTTCAAGAATAACCTCATAGCTCAGAAGCTTCGCGGGCTGATCGTCAACCAGCAGGATATTGACCGGATCCATGGTTGGGATTCTCATCAGCGATGGAGCCACATCCGAAGAGCTGACAACAATTGCTCTGTATTCACCGGCTTCGCGAGATAGTCCGAGGCCCCGGCTTCCAAGCATTTTTCTCGATCCCCCTTCATCGCTTTTGCGGTAAGGGCAACGATGGGCAGGCGCCGCAGCGATGGATTCGAGCGAATGACCTGGATCGTTTCGTATCCATCCATGCCGGGCATCATGATATCCATGAGAACGAGAGCTATCTCAGGTTGAGAGTTGATTATTGTAATCGCTTCCGTCCCGGTCGTCGCCGTAAGTACTTTCATCCCGCGACGCTCTAGAACGCTGCTGAGTGCGAAAATGTTTCGCGCATCATCGTCCACGAGCAAAATTGTTTCGCCCTCGAGGTCTTCGTCCGAGCTATGCAGTCTCTCAAGCATCGCCTGTTTCGAGGGAGGAAGGTCGGACACGACTCGATGGAGGAAGAGCGCTGTTTCGTCGAGCAGCCTCTCAGGTGACTCGACGCCTTTCACCACGACGCTGCGCGCGATCGTATGAAGCTGCGCATCTTCCTCGGGTGAGAGTTCGCGACCAGTGAAGACAACCACTGGCACGTCAGCAATCGTTGCGTCGTCGCGGATTCGCTCCAGAAYTTCAAATCCGGACATGTCTGGCAATTTGAGGTCCAGAACCACGCAGTCGGTCGAGCCCTCGCTCAGTACGTCAAGCGCCTTCGCACCAGTGTCTACACTGGTGATATCGATATCGGCGTGCCCCAGAAGCTCAGTCACGCCAAGGCGTTCGCTGTCATTATCTTCGACAAGAAGCAGGCGCTTCCGATGAGGCTCGGCATATGACTTCAGTCTTGAAAGCGCGCGGTCGAGGCCCTCGCTCGTAGCCGGCTTGTGCATGAACGCGAAGGCTCCGCGCGCCAGCCCGTGCTGACGGTCTTCGTCGAGGGTCACAATCTGCACGGGAAKATGGCGTGTCGTCGGATCCTGCTTCAGCTGGCTGAGCACCGTCCAGCCCAACATGTCCGGCAAGAAAACATCGAGTGTGATTGCGGTGGGATAAAACTCACGCGCGAGCGAGAGCGCGTCGGCGCCCCGCATAGCGATGAGCACTTTGAACCCATTCGCATGGGCCAGGTCGACCAGAACGCTGGCAAAATGCGGATCGTCCTCGACCACAAGCAGGATCGAGTCTCCGTCCTGGATTTTGTCGCGATCATCGAGGAGCTGCTCGGCCGCCTTGTCCCCAAGACGCCCGGTCGTGAGTGCGGCGATTGAGACCGCGGCGGCATCCGTGAGGGTAGGCCTCATTGCGATCGGCGCGGCGCCGACAAAATTCAGAGGCAGATACAGCGTGAACGTGCTGCCCGCTCCCGGAGCGCTCTGCAACTGAATCTCTCCGCCCAGGAGATTTGCCAGTTCACGGCTGATGGCGAGCCCGAGACCGGTCCCACCATATTTGCGGCTTGTCGACGCATCCGCCTGCTGGAAGGCCTCGAAGATGATCCTTTGCTTCTCGGGCGGGATACCGATGCCCGTATCCGACACTTCAAAGGCGACAACGGAAGGGGCGTGCCGGAGTGACGGATGATCGACGCTCCAGCCACTCAGCACGGGCGAGACTCGCAAGCGGATTCCCCCATGGTCTGTGAATTTGAAAGCGTTCGACAGCAGGTTCTTGAGGACCTGTTGAAGGCGTTTGGAGTCCGTGATGATGCTGCGATCCAAGTCCGGGGCGAGTTCCACATTGAAGGAAAGCTTCCGAGCTTCCGCTTCGTGCCGGAACGGCCGTGTCAGAACATCGAGCAAGCTGTTGAAGAAAATCTCTTCGGCATCGACAGAGACAGTTCCCGATTCAATCTTGGACAGATCGAGAATGTCGCTGATCAGGTTCAACAGATCTGTGCCAGCACCGTGAATCGTCCGCGCAAACTCGACCTGCTTGTCAGAAAGATTGCCCTCGGGATTTTCTCCGAGCTGCTGTCCGAGGATAAGAATCGAGTTGAGCGGCGTGCGCAACTCATGGGACATGTTCGCCAGAAACTCGGATTTATATTTTGAGGTCAGTGCGAGTTCGGTAGCCTTTTCCTCGAGGGCGCGCCGGGCCTGTTCGATCTCCTGGTTCTTGGCCTCGACCTCGACATTCCGCTCGGCGAGTTGCTGGGCCTTCTGTTCGAGCTGCTCGTTGGTCTGCTGCAACTCTCGCTGCTGGGTCTGGAGCTCCGTGGCGAGCTGCTGCGATTGGGTCAGGAGCCCTTCGGTCTGCATCGTAGCCTCGATGGAATTGAGAACGATGCCGATGGATGTGGTGAGTTGGTCGAGGAAGGAGAGCTGGAGCTCCGTGAAGCTTGCGATCGAGGCAAGCTCGATGACGGCCTTCACCTGGCCTTCGGACAGCACCGGCAACACGATTGCGTTTCGCGGCCGCGCCCTAAACACCCCTGAGCCGATCGGAGTGATCGTCTTTGGCAGGTCAGTGACGAGGATCCGCCGTGCGTCCTGCGCGCATTGGCCAATGAGGCCGTCACCCATCTGCAGCCGCGCGGGATGGCCGTTCGCGGGATCGTCTGCATAGGTCGAGAGAAGCCGTAGGACCGGCTGATCCGCCTCGGCCCCGACCTGATAGATGACGCCGTGCTGAGCCCCGACCAGCGGCGCCAACTCCGACAGCAACATGCGTCCCACGGTGGAAAGATCGCGTTGTCCCTGGAGCATGCTGGTGAAACGCGCGAGATTGGTCTTCAGCCAGTCTTGCTCGGTGTTGCGTTCGGTAGTCAGCCGCAGGTTGCCGATCATCGTATTGATGTTGTCTTTGAGCTCGGCGACCTCCCCCCGTGCCTCGACCTGGATCGAGCGCGTCAGATCGCCCTTGGTCACCGCAGTCGCCACCTCGGCGATTGCGCGGACTTGCGTGGTCAGGTTCGCGGCCAAGAGGTTGACGTTGCCGGTCAGGTCCTTCCATGTCCCTGCGGTGCCCGGGACATTGGCCTGACCACCCAGGCGCCCTTCGACCCCCACCTCACGCGCCACCGTGGTCACCTGGTCCGCGAATGTCGCGAGCGTGTTCGTCATGTTGTTGATGGTCTCGGCGAGGGCGGCGACCTCACCCTTCGAGGCGACCGTCAGGTTCTGCTTGAGGTCACCATTGGCCACGGCCGTCACCACCTTGACGATGCCACGGACCTGTTCGGTGAGGTTTGCAGCCATGACGTTGACCGTATCGGTCAGGTCCTTCCAGGTTCCGGCAACGCCAGGCACCTGGGCCTGGCCACCAAGCTTGCCTTCCGTACCCACCTCACGCGCAACGCGGGTAACCTCGCCGGCAAAGGCATTGAGCTGGTCGACCATCGTGTTGATGGTGTTTTTCAGTTCGAGGATCTCGCCCTTCACGTCGACGGTGATCTTGCGCGAGAGGTCGCCGCGAGCGACTGCAGTCGTGACCTCGGCAATGTTGCGAACCTGCGTGGTCAGGTTTGCGGCCAACAGGTTCACGTTGTCAGTGAGATCCTTCCAGGTACCAGCCACGCCGGGAACCACCGCCTGACCGCCCAGCCGTCCATCCGTTCCGACTTCGCGCGCTACGCGGGTGACCTCCCCCGCAAAGGAGCGGAGTTGGTCGACCATCGTATTGAGAGTGTCCTTGAGCAGCAGAATTTCGCCGCGGACGTCGACAGTGATCTTGCGCGAAAGATCACCATTGGCGATCGCGGTCGCGACCTCCGCAATATTTCGAACCTGAGCGGTCAGGTTGCCCGCCATCGAATTCACGCTGTCGGTCAAATCCTTCCAGGTTCCGGCGACGCCGGGCACTTGGGCCTGGCCACCCAGCTTTCCTTCCGTGCCGACCTCGCGTGCGACGCGCGTGACTTCCCCTGCGAACGCATTGAGTTGGTCCACCATGGTGTTGATGGTATTCTTCAGTTCGAGGATCTCGCCTTTTACATCGACGGTGATCTTGCGCGAGAGATCGCCGCGCGCCACGGCAGTGGTAACCTCAGCGATGTTGCGGACCTGGCCCGTCAGGTTCGACGCCATCGAGTTGACGTTCTCGGTTAGATCCTTCCAGGTCCCGGCGACGCCCGGCACCTGGGCCTGGCCACCGAGTTTGCCCTCCGTGCCCACCTCGCGCGCTACACGCGTCACTTCCGACGCAAAGCGATTGAGTTGGTCCACCATTGTGTTCAGCGTTTCCTTCAGCTGAAGGATTTCGCCTTTCACGTCGACGGTGATCTTGCGCGAAAGGTCCCCATTGGCGATCGCAGTCGAGACCTCGGCAATGTTGCGGACCTGCGCCGTGAGATTCCCGGCCATCGAGTTCACGCTGTCGGTCAGGTCCTTCCAGGTTCCAGCGACACCGAGAACGTTGGCCTGGCCGCCGAGCCGCCCTTCCGTACCGACCTCGCGGGCGACGCGCGTGACTTCGCCGGCGAAGCCGTTCAGCTGGTCGACCATCGTGTTGATCGTCTCCTTCAGCTCCAGAATTTCGCCGGACACCGTCACGGTAATCTTCTTCGAAAGGTCGCCCTGCGCCACGGCGGTCGCTACTTCAGCGATATTGCGGACCTGACCGGTCAGGTTCGAAGCCATCGAATTCACAGAGTCGGTGAGGTCCTTCCAAGTTCCCGCGACACCCTTTAGCTGGGCTTGACCACCGAGCTTGCCTTCGGTGCCAACCTCCCGAGCCACGCGGGTGACCTCTGATGCGAAGGCGTTAAGCTGGTCCACGGTGGTGTTGATCGTCTGCTTCAGCTGGAGGATCTCACCTTTCACATCGACGGTGATCTTTTTCGACAGGTCGCCATTGGCGATCGCTGTCGAGACCTCGGCGATATTGCGAACCTGGGCCGTCAGGTTGCCGGCCATGGAATTGACGTTCTCGGTCAGGTCCTTCCAGGTTCCAGCGACGCCGCGCACGTTGGCCTGGCCACCAAGGCGCCCCTCCGTGCCGACCTCACGCGCAACGCGCGTCACTTCCGAGGCGAAGGCGTTGAGCTGGTCGACCATCGTGTTGATAGTTTCCTTGAGTTCCAGGATCTCGCCCGACACGGTCACTGTGATCTTCTTCGATAGGTCGCCATTGGCGATCGCCGTCGAGACCTCGGCGATATTGCGAACCTGGGCCGTCAGGTTGGACGCCATCGAGTTGACGTTGTCGGTCAGGTCCTTCCAGGTTCCCGCGACACCCGGCACTTGCGCCTGTCCCCCAAGACGCCCTTCAGTGCCGACCTCGCGCGCGACGCGCGTGACTTCACCGGCAAAGCCGTTGAGCTGATCGACCATCGTGTTGATGGTCTCTTTGAGTTCCAGGATTTCTCCCGAGACGTTCACGGTGATCTTGCGGGAAAGATCGCCGCGAGCCACCGCTGTCGTCACCTGAGCGATGTTTCGGACCTGAGCAGTGAGGTTGCCGCACATGGCGTTGACGGAGTCGGTCAGGTCCTTCCAGGTGCCCGCGACGCCGGGGACGAGGGCCTGCCCTCCGAGCTTGCCTTCGGTTCCCACCTCGCGAGCGACGCGCGTCACCTCCGAGGCGAAGGAACGAAGCTGGTCCACCATCGTATTGATGGCTTCCTTCAGCTGCAGAATCTCCCCACGCACGTCGACGGTGATCTTCTTGGAGAGGTCGCCATTCGCAACTGCGATGGTCACCTCGGCAAGATTGCGGACCTGAGCCGTCAGATTCGAGGCCATCGAGTTGACGCTCTCGGTTAGATCCTTCCAGACCCCGGTGACTTCCCGGACCTGCGCCTGGCCACCCAGCTTGCCATCTGTGCCGACCTCCCTTGCGACGCGCGTCACCTCCGAGGTGAAGACACTGAGTTGCTTGATCATCGTGTTCACGATGGTCGCCGAGCGCAGGAACTCTCCCTTGAGCGGACGCCCGTCCACGTCGAGCGGCATCGTCTGGAGGAGATCGCCCTTTGCGACTGCGGAGATCGTGCGGTTGACCGCGGCGGTCGGCCACAGAAGGTCGTCAATCAGCGCGTTGACGGAGTTTTCCATATCCGCCCAGGCGCCGGCGGACAGTCCAAAACGCACCCGGGTTCGCGTCTTTCCATCCCGGCCGACAACTTGACCCACATGTTCCAGTTGTTCTGCCATTCTTTCATTGGCAGCGACGATGTCGTTGAAGGCATCGGCGATCTTGCCGGCTAGACCGATCTGGTTGCCCCGCAGCCTGACGGAGAATTCTCCGCGGCGCATCGATTGGAAGGCATTCAGAAGTTCATCCAGGTCAACCACCGAGCCGTCCGTGGCCGATGTTGCGCCGAATTCAGGATTGGCYGCCGGCAAGGTGGTCTGCCGCTGCTTGGACAGAGCCTGATCCTTGTCACTTCCAGCATGGTTCATGGGAGTTGGCTCCGCTCGGTATCAACCACAAAGTGATCTAGGCGCCACATTTCCAATCCGGGTCGCACAGCACGCTCAGCACGGATTTGGGAGGCTATCTTAACGTGTGAGCTCAGCAGTACGCGAGAGCGGCGCTTCGCTCGGCACGCCCCGACAGCCGGGTCGGTGGCGGCAACGTTGCGCGTACCTCACGCCCCTCCACAGAGCCCTTTGAGCGGAACCGGCGGCACCCAGAAATAGATCGAGCGGACTGCTGCTACAGCACGTCGACCGATTGTTAGATGACTGAAGCTTCAAGGCTACGGCCATGAGCGACGGGAGCGACGACTCAAGGCAGCTGGCAGAGGTAGAATTGCGGATGTGCAAGCCAAAACCTCCAGGATGCCATCAGTGCATTCGAACTGAGCTCACGACGAAACGCCCCAAATCCGCCTTGGTTCCAACACATGTAAGGCAGCGACGGACTCAGGCGTAAGGTCTCCGGCCCCCACTCCAGGCGAACTACCTGCCTGAAAGAACCATCACTGGGGTGCGCCTATGCATTTCCAGGGTAAAGGCGCCTTCGATGGCATGGACCGTCACCGGTATGGTACCGCTCCTGCTGGGCACCGGTCGGCATTCCCGGAACCACTGTCTTGAGCACGAGTTCAGGACGCGCCAGCCACTCGGTTTGGGCAGCAGCCGGCAACGCGGCGAGGACACAGGCGAGCGGCAGACAACGCATGATCTCCTCCATCGAGCGGTGCAGCTGACTAGGGTGGATCGACGTAAGGCGGGCCCCGGAGCCGGGGGATGGATGGCGAGGCCCTTAGGCCGTGACGGTGCCGGATGCGGGGCGCCAACACGCCGGCAGCGAACCCATCGCGGAACACGGAGTTCCCGGCGTATCTCGTATTTTCTCGCTCAGGAGTTGGAAGAAGAAGGTGCCTTATCACGGGAAGCCGCTGGCCGGGGCGATGATGACGGCCTAGGTCCGTCTCCTCTTGCGAACTAAACGGCTTCCCGAAGCGCGGCCTTAATGGCCGCGTGCTCATAAGGTTTGGCGAAGAAGCGGGCGCGCGCGGGCAGGTCGGCCGCAAGAGGCTTTTGATGCCCCGACGCAATTATGATGACGACTGGCGGCCACCGTTCGCGAACCGCAAAGGCGAGCTTGATGCCGTCCATCGAGCCAGGCATGCCGATATCGGTGAAGATAATCCGAATGTCGGGATTAGTCTCAAGTATGCGGATCGCTTCGTCAGCGTTCGCAGCCTCAACCGCGATGAAGCCGGCCTCCTCGACCATGTCGACGGCGTCCATACGAACGAAGGGCTCGTCCTCGACGACAAGGACGGTGATAGGTGCGGAGCGGGACATCAGGGATTAACTCAAATCGGTCGGTTTCGTTTCGGAGCCAACGAGGAAATTATTCGTCCGTCTCCAGGACGCCCTCCAAGAAGTAGCGAAGGCCGGTCGGATCGAAGTGAACGCCCGCCTTGCCACCGAAGTAGGCGGGGACGATTCGTTCCGTGAGCCTGGACCCAAATCCTTTCCGATCCCCTGCCTTTACGGGAGGACCGCCGCTTTCTCGCCACTCGAACCGAATCGTCCGGTCGGAAGCCACCAGCCACTTGATGTCGACCCGCCCATCCGGCACTGACAGGGCTCCGTATTTGATCGCGTTGGTCGCGAGTTCATGCATTGCCAGGGACAAGCCAAGCGCCTGCTGCGCGGAGATTTCGGCGTGGGGGCCGAGCGCCTTCACCCGTTCCGACGCGTCGACATGGGGGCGCTCTGTCGACGACGTGCGCGATGTCGGCGGCACTCCAGCTCGTCTCTGTCAGGATGTCCTGGGCACTAGACAGAGCGCTTAGCCCCCCGGAGATGGATCGCCTCTCAGTTCAGCGGCAAGTTCACGCAAGACTGGCAGCGAGAAGTTGTCGCGGTGTCCATCAGCGTGCCGCTCACCTCGATCGTGGATTAGCGTGCTGCCCGCAGTTCAACGTCAGAACGCCGCAGACATCGGGTCGGGCCCGATCCGGCCATCGGACCGATCCAGGCCGCTCACGGCGGCGATAGCCTGCTCGTCGAGTTCGAAGCCGAAGACATCGAAATTCTCCGTGATCCGGCTCGGAGTAACCGATTTCGGGATCACGATCAGGCCGCTGTCGATGTGCCAGCGGATGATGATCTGAGCCGGGGTCTTCGCATGCTTCCTCGCGATCTCGCCGATGACGGGATCTCCGAGAAGCTGGCCCTAACCCTGGCGGGGAAGGCTGAAGGCCGAGAACATTGCCGCTTCGCTGGCCGAGCATCGCGCCTTCGCGCGCGCCATCCCCGCCGGCGGCGCCGCACTGGCCGCTCGCGCAGGCAAATGCCGCACCGGATTTTCGCCCCGTAGGCGCGAAGCAGCACGGACCGTCAATGCAGATGCAGCCGACGGGAACGGTAGCGGTGCACCTATCAAGTTTGACCGTAACATAACCGATGCGATGGCTCGATCTTGGACCAGTCTATCGATTACGTCCGAAGTCAGCCCCTCCCTCCACTCCTCCCCCCATCTGCTTCGAACAACTTCACGCCGCTTGCTGGTCGTCGGGGCTGGCTCGCTCCCAAACTCGGGCACGACCCACGAGCCGTCCCGCTGATCTGGCCCCTTGAACAATGGGCATGAGAGCGGTTGGGGGGAACAAAGGACTTGCCTCCCGGTTTTACTTTTTTGATGGAGGCCCAGCACAGTCGAGCTGCGTGCTCGAACATCAAGAATCGCCGAGTGCCTACATCGAGGAAGCTACGCCACAAAGGAACATTTGATGCCCTCAGGCAGAGGCCGGCTAATGCTGCGCCACAACTATTCTATCCCCGGCCTTTATCAATTCGAGGCCGCTCGGCGAGAAGGCATCTGGGAGGGATCCTTTACCGGGAACATTAGCCACATCGATCCCTGTGGGATGTCGAGCGAAATGGAACTTCACTGCGTCGGCGGACTCACCCTCACAATTTCCGTGACCATTTACAGCGGGGCGGTGCTAACTTTCACTGCGCCGCGCGTAGAGAGCGCGAGTATCGTCCTGCCACTCGTTATGGAACGGAAAGCAGGCTCAGGTTAACGCCGATTGTTGCTCAGTGAGCTGCTCACGTCCGCGTGAATGCCCTCGGCTTGGAATGGCTCTTGTTGACGCACATAGCCGGCAACAAGCTAGCMGGGACAGATATTACGGGCATCTCGACCAATTTCCGCCATCCATCCCAGGATTTCGACGTCTGAGATCGTCGGGGATGGTCAAGWCGGCATCAAACACCTCGATGGAGGACGTCGAGCCCGCTGCCTAATTACTTAGAGACATCGGCTCTTAGCTGGTCAAAGCCCGCTTGTGCGTCGCAAGGCGGCCTCGGCTTCCAAAGTAGAGACGCGCGCCGTCGGCTGGTAATTGAAGCCCCCTTGCCGCCCGAACGACTCGATCCCCATTGCCCTCAGTGCCTGGATGGCCTTTGCGGCCTTCTGATCCGCTCGCCCTTTGTAGATCGGGTAGGCATTCTCGAGGAAATGGCTTCCTTCGAGCTTGAGATCTCCGGCGAAAAGCCCGTTAGCCGCCACATGATCTCGGAAGTCCTTTTCGGCTTTAACGACCGATCCCTGGATGTGGTTGGCGATGACCTCGACGGCAAAGTACTCCCGATCCCCGCGTCGCCCATAAAAATCCGAGTACACGGTCAACCGCTTCCAGGCCCCCTTGTGAGAAAAATTATAGAGTATCGCTTCTCCGAAACCGCGTTCACCCGAGAAGCTGAAATACAAAGTCAGAAGCGTGATCGTTTCGAGCTTGTCCGAGATCGGCAGATTGCACAGCGCTTCGATCCTCATGAGGGGGATCGTCGAAATGACGCGTTCGGCCAGGATGACCTTGTCGTCCAGGGCGAGGCAAAAGTGACCGTCGCGCTTCTCCAACCGAAGCATCCTGGCATGCGTGACGATGGATGCGCCGCGTTTCGCCAATCGTGCAGCAGCAACAGCGTACAGGTGGCCATATCCCTCACGCGGACGCGCAAGCTGGCGGTTCGTGGGTGGTGGTTGCTTCCGCTTTACCAGACGGGCCAGCAGGGACCTCAGCGAGCTGTGCTCGCTGATCCAGAATCCAGAACTGCGCGAATTCCTTGGCATTCCGCATCTTCCGTCGGAAGATGCGCGCATAGAGCACAGAGGCAAGGATCTTCGAAATTTCGATCGGCCCGGCCGCGAGGATGTCATCCCTGACCGAAATCGGATAAGCGGTCACGATCCCTTGCGGTGTCAGCCTGCTCCAGCTGGGATCAATCCGCACATAGTGTTCAAGTAGCTCCGGGAAATGCTTAAGGAGCGGTGAATCGTCCTGAAATATGATGCTGCCGATATCGAAGGTGTACCCGTCTGACGACCAGTCGATGTGATTTCCGCCGATATGCGGATATTCATCGACGATGATTACCCGCTCGCAGCCCTGCTCCAGAAGAACGGAAGCAGATACCAGTCCGGAAATCCCCGCGCCAAGCACGACCGCATCGCATCGTTCTGTCACGGCAGGGGGATTCGGGAGCGCAGACCCTTGCATAGTGATGACCGGTTAAAGGGCTGGAAAAGCACAGTATAGACAAGGCGCCCTACCCCTAAAAGCAAATCAATCTAGCACCGTTTGCTCAATCGCCAGGCAGATTCGCGCTGAATCGCGACCAGCCATCCAGTTTTTTTTAAGTTTTGCCTCTCCTGAAGGCACGCAAGTTACGATGCTCGACTATCGATCCCTGCTCGCGAAAACCACAAGATCAATCGCGCTGTAATAGAAGCGATCCATGCGGTTGGAGCGACTCTTGCAGGCGCAGCAGCACGGCCGCGCACCAGGTTTAGCGGTTCAGCTGCGGACGTAAGAGAAATGACAGACACATGACCAGAGCTCGGATTCTCTATGTCCTGCCACCGACAGGGAAATTTGCCGGAATCGAGCGGGTGGTCGACGAGATCGCAAATACGATAGCCGTCGACTACGGATCGCGGTTCGAGATTGCGGTCCTGCATCTGTCGGACTACGGCGACTATGCCATTGGGCCACGCGCGTACACGTATCTGAAGGGCTCGATCCGCGGACGTATGCATCAGATGGGCGTCCTGCGCCGGATGATCGGGCATGGGAACTATGATCTGGTCGTCGTGCCCCAAATCGAACCGACAGCGATCGTCTGGGTCGCGTGCCTGGGCCTCGGTCCGCGTCTGGTTCTCCACCTGCACGGAAACCCGCGGCACGAGAACACTCATCCCAAAGCCAATATCCTCTTTGGCATTTTCCGAATGCTCGTGCTGGACCGTCTGGCCTACGTCTTCGGCACCAGCCCAAAGCAACTCATGGCCTTCGGACGGGATTTCCCGGGAGCGGCGAGCCACTGGACCCCAAATCCCGTCCGCGAATTCCCGGCCATGGAGCGCGAGGCACGCGATGACGATGACCGCGTCGTCTTTGTGAACGTTGGACGCTTTTGCTTTCAGAAGGGGCAGGACCTAATTATTGAGGCGTTCGCCGACGTCGTTCGCCTACGTCCGAAGGCCAGACTCGTCCTGGTCGGATACGGCGAGGAGAAGGCCGGGCTGCTTGCTCAGGCCAGTACCCTCGGGATCGCGGATTCGGTGAGCTTCGAACATCACCCGCAGGATCCCGTTCGTCCGCTGGCGGCTGCCGATGTCTACGTCTCGCTGTCGCGCTGGGAGGGCTGGAGCCTTGCGATCTGCGAGGCTTTGCGTGTCGGATTACCGGTGGTGTCGTCGGATTGTGAATTCGGCCCGAGCGATATTCTGACCGACGAGCGGCTGGGCCGACTCGTCCGGACGGACGACAAGGCCGGTGCGGTCGGGGCGATGCTCTACTATCACGACAACATCGTTGCCGAGCGTGCATTCGCCGAGTTTCGTTCGGCTTACGTCGCGCGTTTCGATGTCGCAAAAGTGGCGGCGGAGCACGCGCTGGCTCTTACGAAGGCCGCCGGCCGCCCAGTCGCTGGCGCCCCCCGTCGCGAGGCAGGGAATCCGTGGGACGGGCGAAGATCCGCTTGACCGTCAGCGGAACTCTGACGCTTCACTGGCACTGCGTTTGCAGATCGCCTCGGCTGGCACGGTTTTGCGCAGGAGCCCGGCTGCCAGGGCGAGGCCCGGCCCCCCGTCGAAGGGCGGACCATGTGCCCTAACCAAATAGAGGGCTTCGCGATGGCCGCGTTACTGAAAATGAGTTCTGCCGCATTCCTGCTCGCCGCATTCGGCAGCCAGCAGATCATTTGGGCGCAGGCTCGCTCGGACAGCTGCGCCTTGCGCCCCGTTCTGCTCGAGGAGTTCGACACCCTCAGCATCGCGGCCCGCACGCTCGGCCCCGCGCGCTGGACTGCCCACACGCCGTGGAACGGCGACTTTGGAGACGCGCAGTTCATGGATCCGGGGCCGCAGGGGCCATTCCAGATCGAAAACGGCGTGCTCGTCATAACGGCCTCAAAGACGCCCGACGGGAAGTGGAAATCCGGGCTGATCGCTGGGGCCGACGCGAGCGGAGCCGGTGTCGGCGCTCAATACGGCTATTTCGAAGTGCGAATGAAGATGCCCCCGGGCCCGGGCACCTGGCCGGCGTTCTGGCTGGCGCCGCTCAAGCCTGCCAACAGTTCTGACGGGGATGTTGAGATCGACGTCATTGAATATTATGGGCAGTTCACGGCTGCTTTCCAGTCCGTGGTACATGTTTGGTACAAGGACATCACAAGGAAGAGAGGTCAGGCCAAGGTCATCGATGTGAAGGACGGAGCGCTTGTCGCGGACTTTCACACGTTCGGAGTGGATATATCCCCGAGCAAGATTACCTTCCTCCTGGATCGGAATGAGGTTTGGTCCTACCCATCGCCACCTGAGCTCAACAGCAAGATGTACCCACTGGTGTGCAGGGCGGTGACAAAACCATCCAATGAAGCGCCGTCGTTTGTGGTGGCGTTGGTCCTACCCATCGCCACCTGAGCTCAACAGCAAGATGTACCCACTGGTGTGCAGGGCGGTGACAAAACCATCCAATGAAGCGCCGTCGTTTGTGGTGGCG
>NZ_JBFTZN010000152.1:0-25487 GCF_056406775.1 Allobosea sp. P1_A7 | reverse complement strand
CTTCTTGGGCGTGCGGCCATCCCAGTGCGGCACCTCGCCGACCGGGGTCAGCGAAACGCGGGTCAGCTTCTCGATCGCCGCCAGATCGCCGCGCTCTTCCGGGGTGCAGAAGGCAATGGCGACGCCGGTGGCGCCAGCGCGCGCGGTGCGGCCGATGCGGTGGACATAGGTTTCGGCCACGTTCGGCAGGTCGAAATTGACGACATGGCTGACGCCGTCGACATCGATGCCGCGCGCCGCGATATCGGTCGCGACCAGAATGCGCAGTTCGCCATCACGGAAGGCACCAAGAGCGCGCTCGCGCTGGCCCTGGCTCTTGTTGCCGTGGATGGCCGCCGACTTGATGCCGGACTGCTCGAGCTGGCGCACGACCTTGTCCGCACCATGCTTGGTGCGCGTGAACACGATCGCGCGCTCCATCTCCGGCACGCCGAGCGTCTTCGCCAGCAGCGCCGGCTTGTGGCCGGGATCGGTGAAGATGACGCGCTGCTCGACCTTCTCGGCAGTCGTGGCAACCGGCGTCACCGCGACCTCGACCGGATTGGTCAGATAGGCCGAGGCGATCTCGCGGATCTGCTTCGGCATGGTCGCCGAGAACAGAAGCGTCTGGCGCTTGGCCGGGATCAGCGTCRCAATCCGGCGCAGGGCATGGATGAAGCCGAGATCAAGCATCTGATCGGCCTCGTCGAGCACCAGGAACTCGATCTCGCGCAGCGAGACTGCGCGCTGGTCGACGAGATCAAGCAGGCGGCCGGGCGTGGCGACGAGGATGTCGACGGTCTGGCCAAGCGCACGGATCTGCTTGCCGACTGGCACGCCGCCGAAGATCACGGCCGATTTGACCGTGGTGAACTGGGCGTAGGTGCGGATGCTGGTCTCGATCTGCGCCGCAAGCTCACGCGTCGGGCTCAGGATGAGTGCGCGCACCGAGCGCGGCTGCATGCGCCGGGGGTTGTTCAGCAACCGGTGCAGCATCGGCAGCGAGAAGGCGGCCGTCTTGCCCGTGCCCGTCTGGGCCGCGCCGAACAGATCCTTGCCTTCGAGAATAGGGGGGATGGCCTGCGCCTGGATGGGCGTCGGCTTGGAATAACCTTCAGCCGCGAGCGCCTTGAGAAGCTGCTCGGCGAGGCCGAGGTCTGTAAATTGTGTCAAAACAGGTCTTTCTGAAGCCGAAACGCAAGGGGCGCATGTGGAAACCGGCTGCGCCACCGAATGGGTTCGGCATTGAAGTACGTCATTCCGCCCGGCGAACCGCTAGCCACTGCGCCGAAAGGTATTGTTGCAAAGGTATCGATAGCGAGAGCCGGGAGAGTGCGAGCACCCTCCCGGTCAGTATTCAGCCTCAGGCGACGACGAGGTTGCCGGCCGAGGACTTGCCGGTCTTGCGATCGGCGATCAGCTCGAAGGAGACGACCTGACCATCGCGAAGTTCGCGCAGACCAGCACGTTCGACAGCGCTGATGTGGACGAAAACGTCCTGGCCGCCGGCCTCAGGAGTGATGAAGCCATAGCCCTTGGTGGTGTTGAACCACTTCACGGTGCCCTTGTTCATAGGGTAGTCCTTACGTTTCAGATCCGCGTTCGTATGTGRAAGACACGACTTGACGCGCGGACGCCTCGCCGTGGCCTTGATAACGATGTGTGGTGGATCTGAATCGTGCCCGCCGACCGGGAAATCCCGCGCGGAGGATTGGCCAGAACCCGGCCGCATCTCGTCTTACATGGGCGGCACTAGCATAAATTGCAATGYGGGTCCAGCGCAGCGCCCTGATGCGCAACGCCCCCCTTCCCGGCATCCGCGCAAGACGGGAGCATCGGGGAAGGCGGCCCGCGGAGGCCCGCTCTGCGTCGAGGCTGCATCCCTCGACCCGTCGCATCAACGTCTTCGTGGGCGTGCCGACAGAATAACCGCAATGAGCGATGTCAATCGGCAGGCCGAACTCTTTGCCGATCTGGTCTTCGAACGGGGACTGCTCGCTTGCGCCCTGGAACGGATGCCTTCCGGGCCGCTCCTCAGCTTTGACGCGGCGGATGGTCCGACCAGGGGCCGTCGCTAGCGCTCATTCGATCTCGCCCAGAAGCCCGACGAGGCCGCCAAGATCCGCCAGGCGGCGATAGCGCTGCTCCGCGACCGGTTCCTCGGCATGTTCGAGCACCCAGGTCAGCTCATGCGGCACATGCACGGCCCAGGCCCCCGCCTGCAGCGCCGGCACGATGTCCGACTTCAGCGAGTTGCCGACCATCATCGCATGTCTCGGCCCGTCACCATGACGCGCGAAGATGCGCTCATAGGTCGTGACACTCTTGTCGCTGACGATCTCGACCGCCTGGAAGAAATCGCCCAGCCCCGACTGGGCGAGCTTGCGTTCCTGATCGAAGAGATCGCCCTTGGTGATCAGTACCAGCCTGTATTCGGAGGCCAGCGCCTCCAGTGTTTCCTGCGCCCCCGGAAGCGTCTCGACCGGATGCGCCAGCATCTCGCGCCCGGCGGCAAGGATTTCGGCGATGACGGAAGCCGGCACATTACCGCTTGTGACCTCGATCGCGGTCTCGATCATCGAGAGCGTGAAGCCCTTGATGCCAAATCCGTAGAAGCCGAGATTGCGACGCTCGGCGTCCAGCAGCCTGCCGGAGATTTCGGCGGCTTCGCCGTGCTCGCCGAGCAGGGCGACGAAACGCTCCTCCGTCAGCCGGAAGAACTGCTCGTTCTGCCAGAGCGTGTCATCGGCATCGAAGCCGATCGTGGTAAGCGCGCGAGACGGCACGGTTCAGCCCTTCAACTCGGATATGAAGCGGTCGAGCTCGGCATTGAAGCGCGCCGCATCCTCGAAATAGACGGAATGGCCAGTTTCGGGAACGCTGACGAAGCGGCCCCTGGGAGCATGGGCAGCGACCGCCGCGACGCCACAAGGCGGGACGACGAGGTCGTCGGCGCCGGAAAGGAACAAGGCGGGACAATCGAGTGCGGCGAGGTCGGCCGGCGGGCGGTTGCGCGCCTCCCAGATGCGTTGCCGAACCAGCGCCTTGTCCAGACCTGCATTGATGCGGTCGATCGATTTGTAGAGTTCGTAGAGCGCCGGCAAGCGTTTCGCGAAGGCTTCGCCGCAGGCCGGATGGATGCCGCTCCTGGCCCAACGCGGCAGTGTCTCATCGACACGCTGCTGCCAGGCCGCGAGTTCGCTCGAGATATTCCTTCCGGCCTTGCCGAAATCGAGCGTGCCGGTGGTGCAAGCCATGACGAGCCCGCTCACCCGACCGGGGTTCGCCAGCGCATAATCCACACAACTCCAGCCGCCCATGGATTGCGCGACCAGAACCGGCCGCTCCAGCGACAGATGGGAGATCAGCGCGGCGAGGTCGCCGGCATAGTCTGCCGGATCGGGGCCGCCGGCCACCGGCTCCGACGGCGCGAAACCGCGATGCGCGAAGGTGACGCAGCTGTACTGCGGACTGAAATGAGCGACCTGCTGCCACCAGGACAAATGATTGCCGCCCAGTCCATGAGCGAAGACGATGGGCGGGCCAGAGCCCGTGACCTCGTAATAGAGCTTGCCGAAGGGGCGGGAGAGTTGGCCGATACGCGTCTGCATGGCGCGAAACTAGACCGGCGGCCGTTCTCGCGGCAATGCAGGATTGTCGGTCTCAGGCCGAGCATGGCGCAGGCCCGGGACCGACGTCCAGGAGATGGTCGGCTCGAGGCCGACCATCAGGATCTCCCTGCTCAGGCGTCCTTGGCCTTGATCGCGCCCAGTGCGGCTTGCGCCGCGGCCAGGCGTGCGATCGGCACCCGGAAGGGCGAGCAGGAGACGTAGTCGAGACCGATGCTCTCGCAGAAGCCGATCGAGGCCGGGTCGCCACCATGCTCGCCGCAGATGCCCAGCTTGATCCGCGGACGGCTCCGGCGACCGCGCTCGACCGCGAGCTTGACGAGTTCGCCGACGCCCTCCTGGTCGATGGTGACGAAGGGGTCGAATTCCAGGATGCCCTTGGCGGTATAGGAGCCGAGGAAGGAACCCGCGTCGTCACGGCTGATGCCGAGCGTGGTCTGGGTCAGGTCATTGGTGCCGAAGGAAAAGAATTCGGCGCTCCGGGCGATCTCCTCGGCACGCAAGGCGGCGCGCGGCAGCTCGATCATCGTGCCGACCTGGTAGGTGAACTCGGTCTTGCTCTCGCCGATCACGGCCTTCGCCATGGCGTCGATGCGGGCCTTGACGAGGTCGAACTCGGCGACGCCCATCACCAGCGGCACCATCACCTCCGGGATGACCGGCTTGCCGGTCTCGCGCGCCGCGATCACGGCCGCCTCGAAGATGGCGCGAGCCTGCATCTCGGCGATTTCAGGATACGCTACCGCCAGCCTGCAGCCGCGGAATCCGAGCATCGGATTGAACTCGTGCAGCTCGGCCGCCCGGCGCCGGAGCACGTCCGGCGTCACCGCCATGGCGCGCGCCACCTCGGCGATCTCCTCGTCGGTATGCGGGAGGAACTCGTGCAGCGGCGGATCGAGCAGCCGGATCGTGACCGGCAGGCCCTGCATGATGGTGAAGAGCTCGACGAAATCCTGCCGCTGCATCGGCAGGAGCTTGGCCAGCGCGTCGCGCCGTCCCTTGTCGTCGCCGGCGAGGATCATCTCCCGCATCGGCAGGATGCGATCCTCGTCGAAGAACATGTGCTCGGTGCGGCAGAGTCCGATGCCCTCGGCGCCGAAATCACGGGCAGCGCGGGCATCGCGCGGCGTCTCGGCATTGGCACGGACCTTGAGTCGCCGAACCTTGTCGGCCCAAACCATCAGCGTGCCGAAATCGCCGGAAAGCTCCGGCTGCTGCATCTTGACCTCGCCAAGCAGAACCTGGCCGAGGGTGCCGTCGATCGTGATGAAATCGCCGGCCCGCAGTGTGGTCGGCCCCACGGTCATCGTGCCCTTGGCATAGTCGACCCGGATCTGGCCGGCGCCGGAGACGCAGGGCTTGCCCATCCCGCGCGCCACGACCGCCGCATGCGAGGTCATGCCGCCACGCGTGGTCAGGATGCCTTCGGCGGCATGCATGCCGTGGATATCTTCCGGGCTGGTCTCGACCCGGACCAGGATGACCTTGCGGCCCGTCTTCTTGGCAGCCTCGGCATCGTCTGAATTGAAGACGATCTCGCCGGCCGCCGCACCGGGCGACGCCGGCAGGCCGGTCGTCAGCACGCGGCGCTCGGCCTTGGGGTCGATTGCCGGGTGCAGGAGCTGCTCGAGAGCGCCAGGCTCGACGCGGCCGACCGCCTCCTCCTCGCCGATCAATCCCTCCTGCGCCAAATCGACCGCGATCCTGAGCGCGGCCTTGGCGGTACGCTTGCCGGACCGGGTCTGCAGCATCCAGAGCTTGCCCTCCTGGATGGTGAACTCCATGTCCTGCATGTCGCGATAATGCTTCTCGAGGATGCCGTAGATCCGGCAGAGCTCGGCATAGGCCGCGGGCATCGCCTTCTCCATGGAAGGCTTGTCCGAGCCGGCGGCCTGACGCGCCACCTCGGTGATGTCCTGCGGAGTGCGGATGCCGGCAACGACATCCTCACCCTGCGCATTGATCAGAAACTCGCCATAGAGCGCGTTCTCGCCGGTCGAGGGATTACGGGTGAAGGCGACGCCGGTGGCCGAGGTCTCGCCCATGTTGCCGAAGACCATCGACTGGACATTGACGGCCGTGCCCCAGGAGGCAGGGATACTGTTGAGTTCGCGGTATTTGATCGCGCGGGCATTCATCCAGGACGAGAACACTGCGCCGACCGCGCCCCAGAGCTGCTCCTGCGGCTCCTGCGGGAACTCGGCACCGAGCGCCTTCTTCACGATGTCCTTGTAACGACCGACAAGCACTTTCCAGTCATCGGCCGAGAGATCGGTATCGAGATGCAGGCCCTTGCGCTCCTTGTAGTCCTCGAGCGCCTCCTCGAAATGGCCGTGATCGACGTCGAGCACGACGTTCGAATACATGGTGATGAAGCGGCGATAGCTGTCCCAGGCGAAGCGGGCGTCGCCCGAGGCCTTCGCCACGGCCTCGACGGTGACGTCGTTGAGGCCAAGGTTGAGGACGGTGTCCATCATGCCTGGCATCGAGGCGCGAGCGCCGGAGCGCACCGACACCAGAAGCGGATTGGCAGGATCGCCGAAGAGCTTGCCGGTGAGACGCCCCATCTCGGCAAGCGCAGCCTTCACCTGCCCGGCGAGATCGGGCGGGAAATTCTTGCCGTTATCGTAATAATGGGTGCAGACCTCGGTGGTGATCGTAAAGCCGGGCGGAACCGGCAAGCCCAGATTGCTCATCTCGGCGAGGTTCGCACCCTTGCCGCCGAGCAGGTTCTTCATGCCCGCTTCACCCTCGGCCTTGCCGTCGCCAAAGGTGTAGACCCACTTCCCACCAGCCATCACAACTACCTCTTCATCCAGCCGGGCTCAGCAACGCGCCGGCGATCCAAAAGTTTCATGCGAAGCGCCGCCGGCAGAGACAGCCGGCAGCAGGGACGGGCGAGGTCATGCCGAAAAGCGGATGAACAATCAATGAGCGAGGCTGCAGCAGAATTGCTGCAGATCTGCGACGTTCCTCAGCCACGCGAAGGGTTGCGCGCCGCGCGCGGCCAACGCAGCGGCCAATTGACGATACGTTCGGGCAGGTCGTCCTCATCCACGTCATCTTCACTGGCGAAGACCCGGCCGCGCACGGAGACGCCGGCCGCAACGACCGTCTCCGGGTCGCCAGACACCAGCGGATGCCACCAGGGCAGGTCACGCCCCTCCCCGACCAGCCGATAGGCGCAGGTCGGCGGCAACCAGGGCAGCGTGCGAACGTCTTCCGGGGTCAGCGTCACGCAATCGGGAACGAGCGTCGAGCGATGGGAGTAATCCTTGCACCGGCATGTCCCGGCGTCGAACAACCGGCAGCCGATATCGGTCGCGTGGATGCGACCGGTATCGTCGTCCTCGAGCTTCACCAGGCAGCAGCGCCCGCAGCCGTCACAGAGCGATTCCCACTCCTGCGCGGTCATCTCGTCGAGCGTCTTGCTAAGCCAGAATGGCTCTGGCCGGATGGGTGCGTCCGTCATGAAGGCGCTTATGCGCCCTCGTGGAGTTCGTGGGAAGCGCCGCGATGCCGCGCATCCCAGCTGCGCATCGATCCGGGCGGACTGTTTCGCTATGGCACGGATCGTCTGGCGCGAAACCTGCTGTTCATCTGCTTAAAGGATGACGCTGGCCTTCCCGTGCGCGAAGGTCGATCCTATGTCCCTACCAAGGGGCACTTTGGGTTGCCAACACCATCCGGTCGCGGCAGGAGATAACCGCAGTTTTTCGTCAGGGTGGCCCGGGCGGCGATGGAGTTCAGGAAGGCAAACTGGACGACCCGTCTCAAGCGCTTCGCGCTTGCCGTCGATTCATGGATCGACGACACGCTCTGGGGCGCAGGCCGTCGCGCGGGCGAAGCCTATGAACGTTTGCGCAGCTATGCCGACCGGCTGACGGTCTCCGGCGGCAAGCGGCTCGCAGCGGAGTTCGCGAGCGAGGGCCTGAATGTCGGGATCGCCGGCGCTCTCGTCATGCTCATGCTCGCAATCCCGGCCTTCCACGAGGGCCGCGAGGAGGCCCTCAAGCATCAGGTCTTCGCGGTGACATTCCTGGACCGATACGGCTCCGAGCTCGGTCATCGCGGCGCGCGCCATGACGATTCGCTGAAGCTCGAGGAACTGCCGGACCATCTCATCAAGGCCGTCCTGGCAACCGAGGATCGGCGCTTCTACGACCATTTCGGCATCGACATCTTCGGCACTTTTCGCGCGATCACCGTGAACGCGCGCGCCTCGGGCGTGGTTCAGGGCGGCTCGTCGCTGACCCAACAGCTCGCCAAGAACCTCTTCCTGAGCAATGAGCGGTCGCTCGACCGCAAGATCAAGGAAGCGTTCCTGGCTCTGTGGCTCGAATACAGGCTGACCAAGAACGAGATCCTCAAGCTCTATCTCGACCGCGCCTATATGGGCGGCGGCACCTTTGGCGTGGCGGCTGCGTCAGAATATTATTTCGGCAAATCCGTGAAGGATGTCAGCGTTGCCGAGGCCGCCATGCTGGCAGGACTGTTCAAGGCGCCGACCAAATATGCGCCGCATGTCAATCTGCCGGCAGCCCGTGCCCGCGCCAATGACGTACTGAACGCGATGGTCGATGCCGGATTCATGACCGCGGGCCAGATCGACAGCGCGAAGCGCAACCCGGCCACCCCGGTCGACCGCAAGCGCGACGTCAGCCCCGATTACTATCTCGACTGGGCCTTCGAAGAGGTTCGCAAGCTGGCTGATGAGGGCAAGATCGGCCCGGACCGGGTCCTGACCGTCAAGACGCCGCATGATCCGGCGATCCAGGATCGTGCCGACCACGCGATCGAGACGATCCTGCGCCAACACGGCCCGGCCTATCATGCGAAACAGGCGGCGACCGTGGTGATGGACCCCGACGGCGCCGTGCGCGCGATCGTCGGAGGGCGCGACTATGGTGCGAGCCAGTTCAACCGCGCGACGGCAGCAAGGCAGCCCGGCTCTTCGTTCAAGCCGTTCGTCTATGCGGCAGCACTCTCCGCGGGGCTTTATCGTCCTAACACGATCGTGACCGACCGCCCGGTCTGCATCGGCAACTGGTGCCCGAACAATTACGGACGCTCCTATGCCGGGTCGATCCCGTTGACGGTGGCGCTGGCGAAGTCGATCAACACGATCCCGGTGCAGATGTCGATCGCGATCGGCCGCGCCACCGGCGAGACCCACGAGGCGCGCGCGGCACGCATCGGCCGGATGAAGATCATCGAGACGGCGCACGCCATGGGCTTGACCACGCCGCTGACCGACACGGTCTCGCTGCCCATCGGCGCAGCCGAAGTCACGGTCATGGATATGGCCGCAGGCTATTCCGTGTTCGCCAATGGCGGGCTGCGGGCCAAGCCCTATGCCGCGATCGATATCCATAATTCGCAGGGCGAGCTGATCTACCGGCATGATCGCGACGACGGCACCGGCAAGCGCGTGCTGAGCGTCCAGGTCGCGCAGGACATGAACTTCATGCTGTCCAAGGTTCCGACCGAAGGTACCGGGCGTCGCGCCGCGCTCGACGGCGTCGTCACGGCCGGCAAGACGGGCACCACCAATGGCTACAAGGACGCCTGGTATGTCGGCTATTCCGGCAATCTGGTCGGTGCGGTGTGGTTCGGCAACGACGACTCGTCGGAGACGGCGAATATGACGGGTGGTTCCCTGCCGGCAATGACCTGGAAGGAGATCATGCAGTTCGCCCATCAGGGGCTGGAGCTGAAACCGATCCCGGGTGTCACGCCTGTGACCGATCCGAAGGTCGCAGCGCTCGCCAAGGCCAATCCTCCGGCAACCGATGCCGCAGCGCTGGGCGCCGGCGCAGGACATATGCCGCGTCAGTCCTTCGAGGTTCTCTCGGCGGTCGGCGCGATGTTCCGCACGATTGAGCCGGCGCGGGCGGCAGGACGGACGGCCCAGGCCGGCATCCAGGACCTGACGCCACCGGGTGGCGCAAGCCGCATCCGCTGAACAGGCTTAGCCGTGCGCCTCCTCACGCTCTCCTACATCATCGCACTCGGTGCCGGGCTCGGGCTCGCTTCGGCGCATTATGCCGTCGCGGAGCGCCCTCCGCTCGGACGGCTGCAGGTCGGTTCATGGACCGCCTGGCCGCGCAGCGGCGGGCGCGATGTCGATCCCTATATGCGGGCCTATCTGGCCCGTGGCGTGCATCTGCCGCTTGGCTCCGGCGAAGGGCTCGAGTTGATCGCCGAACGCGACGAGAGCGGCCAGGTGCTCGACGGGCGCTGCCGCTATCTCGTCACCGGAACGACGCCGACGACGCGAGGCTGGACACTGAACGTCACGGACGCCGATGGCCACGCCTTTCGCCTGCCGCTCGAACGCAGCGGATTCACCGATGCCGAGATCGTGCGCGACGAGAGCGCCGGTGTCCGGGTGATCGCCGGGACGACGCCGGAGGCGGGGAACTGGCTGCCATTGCCCATTCGCGGGCGGTTCCAGTTTCGGCTGAGGCTCTATGATACCCCGATCTCGGGACATGCCAGCGAACTGCGCCCCGAGTCCCTTCCCCGCATCGGCCGGATCGATTGCCGATGACAAGTTTCGAGCCCTCCCACGGAGTTTCCGGCCCGGTCGTCGGGAAGGCAAAGCGGGCGATGAATTGGCGTCTGCGCATCACGACCGCGATCCGCCGCTTCGCACTGGCGACGCTGGCCGGGCTGGTGCTGGCCGGAATCGTCCATATCGTGATCGTGCTGCTGATCCCGCTCTTGTCGGAGCGCGATGCGGCAACGGCCTATGCGGCCTTGGGCGCCGGGGGCCAGGCCGAACTGGTATCGGCGCAGACCGCAGGCCTGCCGGCCCCGCGTGATGCCGACCCTGCCCTGGTGACCGCCGTTTGCAGCTATGATCTGAGTGCCGGCCCGATACGGGTGGTGGCTCGCGTCGGATCACTGCCGCTGGGACTATCGCTGCACCGGCGTGGCGGCGGTGTCGGCTACGCCATCACGGACCGGGCCGCGATCCGCGGGGTTCTGGAATTCGTGGTGATGACCAGCGAACAGCTCGACGAGCGATTGGCACGCGACGAGGAGGGAGAGACCACGCGCGAACTGCGTGTCGTGTCCGACACGGAGCAAGGCCTGATCGTCGCGCGTGTCCTGGCGAAGCTGCCTTCCGACCGGCCCGATGCCGAGGCGATGGCCAAAGGCGTCGCCTGCGGCCTGGCGGATTGATCAGCCCTTGTAGACCACTGGCCTGGACGGCTCGTCACTCCGGAAGGTGCCGATCAGCGGCAACTTGCAGAGGGGCCCGGCCTCGGCCTCGAGCGCCATGATGCTGCGTTCGGCCCTGACCGCGTCGCGCGCGGGCATCTCGACGACGAGATTGGCCAGCGCATAGCGGTAGCTTTCCAGCCGGAAGGCGACACGCTCGCAGACCCAGAGAATCAGGCCTTCATTCTCGATCACGCGCGCCAGGGCCGGATCGTTCTGATCGGGCGGCACGAGAGGCGATGCCTCCAACGTCTTCATTCGGATCCGGTCTGCGGCCACCACCCTGGCTGCATTGCCACGGAACGGCCCGATCAGCAGGCGGTCGGCGTGGGCATCCTCGGCCAGCCGATTGTAGCGCGAGGCCTGCGACCGGAAGGAGCCGGATATCAGAGACCGATGATAATCGGAGATGTTGCTGGACTGAGCGGCTGCCGGCAGGATTCGGGCATGGGCCAGATCGGAGACCTGGCGCTCGAAGACATTGCGTTCATGTGCCGGCATGACGAAGCGCCAGGCGCGATCGCGCAACTGCTCCTCGTCGTCTGTCATATGGAAATACGATACGGCCTCGCCACGTGCGATCGCGGAGCCGAGGCCGATGCTTGGCGCAATCGTATCATTCCAGATACCGGGACGCGGGCGGCCGAAGTCGCCGCTGCCCGGCGCACAGCCCGCTGCCGAGAGGGCCACCGCCAGAGCCCATTGCAGGCTCCCCCTGCCCGCACCAGAACGCATACGCCGCAACAGGAGCATCACGCCGGCTGCCTGACACTCTTCGGAGCGGACTTGGCACGGGACCGGGTGCTCGGCTTGCGCTCCGGCCTGCCGGAAGCGCGCGGCTCCGGCGGGCGCTCGTAGCGAACACCGGTGAAGAACAGGATCGTTCCGGCTTCCCGGGGAATGGCCGGGAGCAGGCCAGCAAGCCTGCGCCGACGCGGCGCGAAAGGAATGACGACGGCCATGATGCGCCTCCTTGGTTGGCGCCTTGGTTGCGGTCGAGGCAGGGAACGGATGGCACGGCGCGGGCCGGCGCCGGCAGCCGAGGCCCTCAAACCGCATCAGGCCCCGACATGGTTAACGCCACATTAACGCGTCGGGCATAAGTTGACGGAAACCACCCGAGTCTCCGACGAGTTGTCAGTATGCCGTCCCGTTTCGGGAGATGGCACTCGCCCTGATTCCCGCCATCGATGAGGACACAGCCATCATCCTGGCGCGCAAGCTTGCCGGATGGCGCCATGCGCAGGCCGATGTCCTGCAGGCGCTCAAGGCACGCGGTGGGGCTGTCCTGTCGACRCTGATGCGCCATGGCGGCCCAGTCTCGCCCTCCGAGCTCGAAGACATTGCAGCCCATGGCGACGCAGCAGCTGCCATTGTCGTTGCCGAACGGGCCGACCTGCCGGCCAAGGCCAGCCTGATGCTGGCGGGTCGGGGCGAGCGGGCAGTCGATCTGGCGCTCCTCGCCAACCCGTCCGCCCCCCTGCCCCGGCCCGTGCTCGACCTCCTGCTCGACCGGGCGCGAGACGATGCCGCCTATGTGCCGGGCCTGCTTGTGCGGCGAGACATCAACAGCGCAGACCTTATCCCGCTCTTCCTGCATGCCGGAGCCGAACGACGCCGCGCCACAATCGAATCGCTTGCGGCGCTGGAGGCGGTCAGCCCATCGGAGAGACGCCCGGCGCCGACGCCGGAGACCTTTGCAGGCTGGCTCGCCACCGCCGAACAGGATCGCGATGGCCTCTTCGGTGCGCTCTCGAGCCAGCTGGGCACGGGCATCCGTCTCGCCGAGGCAATGGCCCGCGATCACTCGCGCGACCTGACGGCACTGACCTTGATCGCCGGTGGCGTCAGCGTCGAGGACGCGACGCGCCTCCTGATCCGGCTTGGCGACGATGCCGCCCATTCGGTGGAGCGCATTTTCGCCCTGGTGGCGCTGATGCGCTCGGTCACCCCAGGGGTGGCCTATCGGCTCGTCATGCAGATATCCGGCGAGAGCAAGGGTCTGTCCAGCCGCACGGGCCAGCACCAACCCCTCCTCGACCCGAGTGGAACGCCTGCCCGTTCCGGCGCCGTCAGGCCCGAAACTCGCTGGGTCCTCGACGAGGTCAGACGCGGACTTCGCGGCGGGCGCGAGCACGGCTGAGCGTTCGTATACGCTGCTGGGGTCAGCCCTCGGCAAGGGCCAGTCTGGGATCGCCCTTCCGGTTCTCGATCTCGACGAGCCAGAGGTCCGGATCGAAACGACGTTCGCGCTCCACCCGTTCCTCAACGCTTAGCGGATCGGAATCGAGAATCAGCTGAAAGCGGCGTGCGCCGCTCTCGTCCGCCAGCGCCTGCGGCGCAGGCCCGTAGAGCGCGGCGGTGCCGTCAAGCCGGTCGAGTTTGACGAAGATCGCCCCGGCCTCGCTGGCACCGCGGCGGCGCAGGACGGCATCGAAGCCGTCGAGTGCCGCCTGCCGCAAATAGGCTGAGACCCAAAAATCGCTGGTAAGACGCGCCATCGTCGGAAGGTACGCGATCTGCCTYAGTTTTCCACGGTGCGGCGCGGCGAAGCCGGCTTGGCAGAAGCCACGCCCCGGATTTCCGCCGGAGGCCGCATGTCGACACCGTTGATCAGATCGGCGATCGGATCTCGGTCACGCACCGGGGCGGGAGCACGCTGTGCGGCCGCCTGGGCCGGCGCAGGGCGCGGGGCCGCATTGACGGATGCCGGTGGACGCGGCGCCGCTTCACGAGCCGCCTGCGTCAAGCCGCCCGGGCGCGAAGGGGGCAATTGCGAGGGCTCCGCCGGAACGGATGCGGCCGGGGCGGGAGCGGCGGCTGCTGCGGCAGGGGCCTGCTCGGTGCGCCGCTCGGCGTTGCGCGGCGACGGGGTGGCCGTCGTGGATTGCGACAGGATTGGCGAGGGATGACGCGCCTTCTGAAACAGGAGCGCGTTCATCAGGATGGCCGCGGCGGCAGCCGAGAACAGGGTCAGGATCAGGCTACGCCCCGGGCGACGCAAGGTTGCGCGCCAGATCCGCGTCAGGAAGGACGCCTTGCGGCGAGCCGGCGGGCCTCGCCTCGCCGGAGCGGACAGGGTCGCGTTCGAGTGAGCGCGGGCTGCGAGTGTGACGGACATGGTCGGCTCTCGATCAGGCAGTCAGACGATAGGGTTCTTTGGTTTCGAAGCCGCGGCGCGGCGCTCGGGCGAAGGTAACGATCTTTGCGGGCTCGGAGGCCTGGGCGACGCCGCCAACCGGCAACCTCACCGAGACGCGCGTGCCGACACCTGGAGCGCTCTCCACCGTCAGGCGGCCGCCATGCAGGCCGACGAGGCCACGCACCACCGACAGGCCGAGACCGGTGCCCTCATAGGCGCGGTCATAGGAGCCCTTGGCCTGGAAGAAGGGGTCGCCCAACCGTGGCAGATCCGCGGCCGCAATGCCGATGCCGGTATCGGACACCGAAAGATCGAGCATATCGCCGTCACGCACCACGGCCAGCGTGACCCGGCCGCCAGCCGGCGTGAACTTGATCGCGTTCGAAAGCAGATTCAGCAGGACCTGCTTCAGCGCACGACGGTCGCCACGCAGCAACGGCAGATCCGGGCCGATGACGCGTTCCAGGGCAACCTTCTCCGCTTCGGCACGTAGCGCCATCAGCCTGCAGCCGTCCTGGGCGAGTTCCGCAAGATCGAGCGGCTCCTGCWCGATCGCCATGACTCCGCTCTCGATCTTGGAGACATCGAGCAAGGTATTGACGACATCGAGCAGGTGATGGCCCGAAGCATGAATGATATTGGCGTATTCGAGGCGCTTGCCAGCATCGAGCAGGCCGTAACTGTCGGTTCCCAGCATTTCCGAGAAGCCGATGATCGCGTTCAGCGGTGTGCGCAGCTCATGGCTCACCGTGGCGAGAAACTGTCCCTTCTCGTCGCTCGCACGGACGGCCTCGGCATGGCCGCGCGCCCGCTCTTCGTCGAGCGCACGACGCGCGGTGACGTCGCGCATGACGCAAACGACCGCAGCCCCGTCCCGCGGCCCGGCATTCGCGACGCGATGCGCCTGCATCTCGAGCCAGAGGGCCACCGGAGAGGACGGCGTTCCCGGCTCGTCCTGGCGCGGCACGAACAGCGTGCGGAAGCAGGCGCTCGCTGTCCCGTCACCGTGCGCGGCATCGCTGAGCGCCTTGAGGAAAAGGGGGCGGTCGGCGACATGGACACGCTCGAGCAGCCCTCGCCCGATCAGCTCGCGCGGCTCTGCGCCCGTCAAGGAGGCCGAAGCCGCATTGGCGAAGACAACGGCGCCGGTCGCATCATGCCAGGTCACGAGGTCTCCAACATGGTCGAGCAGGAGCTGCGCACGCACGCCGGAGGCGCGATGTTCGCGCATATCGTCGTCACGCCGCCACAGGAAGCCGAAGGCAACCACCGCGACATGCAGGATTGCGGCAGCAGCCAATAGCGGCATGGCAGCGGAGACCCAGGGAGCCGGCTCCGCGGACAGGCCGAATGCATGCACGATTGCGACCGAAGCCAGGGCGCCGGCAGCGATGGCGCCGGCGCGGGCAACATAAGCCCGCGAGCCGAAGAACATGGCCTCCGCCGGAATGGCGGCGAGCCACAGCAGGAGTGGCGACGCGATCCCGCCGGTCATACCGGAAAGCGCGACGATCAGGAGCGCCAGCGCTGCGGCCGAAATGCAATGGGCGAGTTCGAGCCGCCCGCTGCGCGAGAGAATGAAGACAGCCAGCAACGGAAGCGTCACCGCAATCAACACAAGCAGTTCAAGCGCGCCCATCGTACCCCGCCAGGCGAGATAGGCCGGAGCCAGGCTCAGGGCCACCGCGCCGAGCGCCAGCCGCGTCAGCATGAAGCGCTCGTGGCGGATGCGCTCAACGGAATTCGGCAGCACCGATGGATGAACCATCGCCGCTACCTGTGTCCTGATCGCCGTCATCGTGATGGGAAAACGCAACGCTCACCTCGGCAGGCCGACTTGCCTGTAACATCCCGATCCTTGCCGAGCCGGGTTTAAGCGGGGTTTAAGGCGATTGCCGACCGAACGCGCCGAACCTGTTCCGCGGAGAGAAATTCGACAAATTGTACAGATAGTTAGAGCAGTTCGGCCGACGAATTCCATCCATTTCGATGTTCGCAGCAGGGTGAACGGAAGCTGAAGATAGAGCAGTGCCTTCGATTCAAATGCATTGCTTACAAATGACGCGATCTTTTGAGATCCGGATCTAGGATGTCTTCGGGATCAGGGGCGAGCCGGCATTGCCGGCAACCGGGGAAACGAGCGATGGCCTATCTTCTGCGCAGCCTGGCGGTGATCGGGGTCATCGCCCTCAACTCACCCGTCCATGGCGGCAAAGCCGAAGATGGCGGCGCGGCTGATACCCTGCGCAACGTGGCGAAGGCTGCGAGCCAGGTCGATGTCAGGACAGTGGCGAATGGCGCCATGGCCGCCCGCGAGGCCGCAGAGATCCTGGCTGGTCTCGATCCGGAAACGCGCTCCCGCTTCCTGGCGCTCACGCTCAGTGCAGCAAACCAGAAACCTCTGGCCACTACCCGCTAGCAGACTCGCACCTATATCTTGAAGGGCGAGCGCTTGACGGGGGGCGCCGGTCGGCCGAAGACGCTCGCCGTTGCCGCCCCGCCCATGGCGCGGCTCCGAGCGGACAGGACATGAGCGCAAGCCTCGACGAGATCATCGCCAATTTCGAGCTGCTCGAAGAGTGGGACGACCGCTACCGGTATCTCATCGAGCTCGGCCGCAGCCTCGTCCCGCTGCCGGAAGAAGCGCATAACGACGACAACAAGGTCCGCGGCTGCGCCAGTCAGGTCTGGCTGGCGGCACGCAGGGAAGGCGGCCCCGGCGCAGGGACGCGCCTGCATTTCCTGGGGGACAGCGATGCCCATATCGTACGTGGCCTCGTTGCGCTGGCACTCGCGATCTATTCGGGCCGCACCGCCCAGGAGATCCTCGCGACGGACGCATTCACGATCTACCAATCCCTCGGGCTCGCAGCCCATCTGACGCCGCAGCGCTCGAACGGCGTGCGCGCGATGATCGAACGCATCAAGACCGATGCCCGCAGGGCGGCCGCCTAAGACTGCTCAAGACCGAATGCTGCGGGCGCAGTGGAGCTGTCGCGCGGCAGGTTAAGCCTCGCCTCCTGCCGCATCCTCATTTGCTTCGCTGGGGGATGTCGGTGCCCCCAGGCAACGGCAGGGACCGATGAGCCGAGGCACGACGCGATTCCCGCCAAGCACGCCGGCAAGCGGCAGCGCCATGAAAAAGGCCGCCGGGAACCCGGCGGCCAGACGAACTGTTTGGTCGCAAGCGCTGCCCGCATTGGTGGCAGCGCCGTCCTCCGCGACAAGCAATCAGCGGCGCTTGCGACGCTGCTGACCCAAGCCCATTTTCTTCGCCAGCTGCGAGCGTGCCTCGGCGTAGTTGGGGGCCACCATCGGGTAGTCGGGCGGCAGACCCCACTTTTCGCGATACTGCTCGGGTGACATATTGTACTGCGTACGAAGATGACGCTTCAGCGACTTGAACTTCTTCCCGTCCTCAAGGCAGATCAGATAGTCGGCCGTGATGGATTTCTTGACCGGAATGGCCGGCTTGGGCGCCTCGGCAGGCACAACCGGCGCAACACCACCAACAACGCGGCTCAGGGCGGCATGCACATCGCTGATCAAAGCGGGCAGTTCGGACGTAGGAACAGAATTGTTCGACACATAAGCGGACACGATGTCCGCGGTCAGCTCGATGAAATCCGAGCCGTCGTTGTCGGTCATGGCGAAAATACTCCTTATGTGTTCTTGGACAAAAAAATCGTCGAATCGGCCTGAACGTCCCGCGACTGAAGCCTTCGTTCTTCCAGCCCAGCAGCTGGTCAAGAGCTGCCCAAGCCAGAATCACAAAAAGCGAGACGACGAGGAAACGGTTTAATGCATAGAAAACACTCTCGCAAGACAATAATCGATCGCATGAATACATTCAAACGCCCGACTTACTGCGCCCACGAACATTGTTCATAGCGTCCGTATTGTGTCGCGGCCATGATCATGCTCGGTCTGGTTGTCTTGCTCGCGCCACACACCGGCCTTACCTGTTCATTGCGCGCGCGAAGTACCCAAGTGTCCTATGCCTCTCCGGATTTGAACTCCGAACCTTCGCGAACATCGCAACAAACGACGTTGACTACGCAACGATACCCAAATCGCCCTCAATCCTTAACGCCATCTTAAGACAGTGCGAGCCCTGCCGTGACCAAACGCCTCCCCTTGCCTCCCCGTGCCGAGAAGCGGCCGGAGACCCGTACCGTTCACGGAGTTGCGCTGAGCGACGCCTATGGCTGGCTCAGGGCCGAGAACTGGAAGGATGTTCTCCGGGACCCCGGCAAACTGCCTGCAGATATTCGCGCCTATCTTGAAGCTGAGAACACCTATTGCGCAGCATTGATGGCACCGACGCGTGCTCTGCAGCGCGATCTGGTCAAGGAAATGCGCGGCCGGATCAAGGAAGACGATGCARCCGTCCCACAGCCGGACGGCGCCTTCCTCTATTATTCGCGCTATCGGCGCGGCGGCGAACATCCTCTGATCTGCCGCAAGCCGCGCATCAGGCCCGAAAAGGGCGAAGCCCGCGAGCAGCTCCTGCTCGATGCCGACGCCGTGGCAAAGGGCAAGGACTTCTTCGAGCTCGGCGACGCGGCCCACAGCCCCGATCACAGCTTGCTTGCCTGGAGTGCAGACGAGGCGGGCTCGGAGCTCCACGACATCAAGGTCCGCGACCTTGCCACCGGAGCGGATCTGGACGACCGGATCACCGACACCACCGGCGACATCGTCTGGGCGCCCGATTCACGCTCCTTCGCCTATGTCCGTCTCGACGCCGATCACCGCCCCTCGCAGGTCTTCCGCCATCGACTTGGCACCGGGATGGACGAGGACGAACTCCTGCATGACGAGCAGGATGCAGGCATGTTCGTCGATATCGACGAGACCCAGTCCGGCCGCTTCCTGCTGATCTCGATCAGCGATCATGAAACCTCGGAGACCCGCTTCGTCGATCTTGCCGCACCGCAGGCTGAGCCGGTCCTGATCGCGCCGCGCGAGACGGGCCGCCAGTACAGCGTCGAGCATCACGGCGACGACTTCCTGATCCTGACCAATGCCGATGCCGAGGACTTCAAGATCGTCTCGGCCCCGCTCGCATCCCAATCGCCGGAGAATTGGCAGGACCTGATACCGCACCGATCAGGCCGCCTGATCCTCAGCCATCTCTGCCTGAAGGATCGGCTCATCCGGCTCGAACGCGAGGATGGCCTGCCGCGCATCGTCATCCGCGACCTCGCCAGCGGCGCCGAGAGCAGCATCTCCTTCGACGAGGAGGCCTATGGTCTCGGCCTCGATGCCGGCTACGAATTCGAAACCGACACGCTGCGCTTCCTCTATGCCTCGATGGCGCGCCCGGCCGAAACCTACGACTACAACATGGCGACGGGAGAGCGGACGCTGCTGAAGCGCCAGGAGGTTCCGTCCGGCCACGATCCGGCGGCCTATCGGGTGCGACGCGTCTTCGCGACGGCGAAGGACGGAGCCAGGGTCCCTGTCTCGCTTCTGCACAGGGCCGRCCTTGCCCTCGATGGTTCAGCGCCCTGTCTGCTCTATGGCTACGGCTCCTACGGCGCGGCCATGTCGGCCTCGTTCCGGACCAATCCGCTCAGTCTGGTCGATCGCGGCTTCGTCTATGCCATTGCCCATATCCGCGGCGGCACCGACAAGGGCTGGCGCTGGTATCTCGACGGCAAGCGCGAGAAGAAGACCAACACCTTCACGGACTTCATCGCGGCAGCCGAGATGCTGGCCGATACCGGCTTTACCGCACGCGGCCGCATCGTCGCGCAGGGTGGCAGCGCCGGCGGCATGCTGATGGGCGCAATCGCAAACATGGCCCCGGAGCTGTTCGCCGGCATCATCGCCGAGGTCCCCTTCGTCGATGTGCTCAACACGATCCTTGACGACACGCTCCCGCTCACCCCGCCGGAATGGCCGGAATGGGGGAACCCCATCCGGGATGTCGAAGCCTTCCACATGATCAAGAGCTATTCGCCCTATGACAACGTCCAGGCGCAGGCTTACCCGCCGCTCCTCGCGATGGGCGGGCTCACCGACCCTCGTGTGACCTATTGGGAACCGGCAAAATGGGTCGCGCAATTGCGCGCGACCATGACCGGCGGCGGGCCGGTCCTGCTGCACACCAATATGGAGGCCGGCCATGGCGGCTCGGCCGGGCGCTTCGACTCGCTGAAGGAGGTGGCGCTGGCCTATGCCTTCGCCATCCACACGATCCGCGAGGGATGGCCGGAGCAAGCAGCCGCCAAGAGCTGATCAACCACCAAGCCTGCTCTTCTCGCTGGCGAGATAGGTCTTGAGCTCGTCCATCGAGGCGAATTTGTATTCGCCATCGGGCGTACGAGCCTGGATGGAACCATCGGCATACATCGTGAAATGCGTGTCGCCGACCTGATAAGCTCCGACGACGCCCTCGTCGGAGGTCGCCGGGCCGGGCGGCTCGGGAACCGTTTCCGTCTCTTCGCCGGAGATTGCCTCCTCGGCTTCATGCAGCGGCTCGCCCTCAGCCTCGGTCTCCTCGAAGACCGGCTCGATCCGAGATTCCGCCTCAGTCGTGTCCGGTTGGACCTCCGGCGCATCCGCACTCTCGACATCCGGCTCCAGCCGTGGCGCTCCGCTGGTCAGCGGCGGCCAGCGCGGTATCGTAGGCTCATCCGCCACTTGCTCGGGCTCGCCAAAAGTCGGCTCACGCCGGCCGAAGGCTGGTGCCATCCAGGCGGCGGCCTCGTCGATCTCGCGATCGCGCTGATCGAACGATGTTTCTCCCACCGGCAGATCGGGCTCCGGTTCGGGCTCGAAATCGGGTTCCGGGCGCTGCGGACCGAACGAGAGATGCTGGCGCAAGGCGCCGAAATCATCGGCTTCCACGGGGGGCTTGGCCTCCTCCGGGCGCGGCCTCTCGACCTGCGGCCACCAGGCTGGCGCTTGAGGCGAACGGAGGTCTTCGTCACCCGCCACAGCGCCCGTGTCGGCGTCCTCGACCTCTCCGGCGGCTTCGTCCTCATGCTGCGTCACGAAGGAAGCGGCAATCGACGGGGTGACAACGTCCGGCGCAAGCTCGGGCAGCACCGCTTCCGTTTCATGCGGCTCATGCAGCTCGGCCGTGGGGGCATCCGCCCTGCCCTTTTCGGGCTCCTCGACCGCGTCAATGGCCTCCTCACGCCGGTCAGCGGGCAGCTCCGAGGGGTGCGTGATCTCATCGAACAGATCGCTGATCACAGGCTCAGGCAAGTCCTGGGCGGCAGCGGGAGCATCCTCAGCGCCACCGCGCATTGAAGCTGCCAGGGCCCCGCCGGCGGCGACAAGGCCGGCCCCTGCTGCCACGGTGCCAAGGCCCGGAAGCGTCGACCGGGCTTCGCCCGGGATCGTCCGTACATCGTCATCCATCTCCACCGATGCCCGCGCCGCGTCAGCGGCGGAAGGCCCGGCTGAGGGCACCGTCCGCGCATCGGCAATCGCCACCCTGACGCGGCGCAGTTCCACCAGGACCCACGACAGGGCAAGCAGGATGATCCCAGCAGCGACAGCCACGCTGCCGGCTATGACCAGGGTGAAGCCGCGCTCGAGCACGAGGTAGGGCCAGCCATTAACGATGGCAGCGATGCCACCGGCAAAGAACCCCAGGCCCAACAGAACGAAGATCGTTATCAACGCAGTACCCTCAGTATCCACCGGAGGCAGGCGGCTTCATCGCCTCTCCGATCATCTTCTAACGTATTGAATAAGAGACTGTTTCACAATTCGCACTGAACTATGCCTGCAAATGGCCTGTTCATTGTGCCCCGTCCCGCATGTTTCGGGCCATTTGCTCCGACGCAATATCATGGCCCACGGCGCGCCAAGCCGGTTGCCGGCCGGAAGCGGGAGGCTTAACTATCGCGTGGAATGGCGGCTGTTCCGCCGGGCTGGCAAGTCCCAAGCCGTTCATGACGAAGCCATTCTCAGCAGTGTGATTTGACAGCCTAAGGAGAGGCCAAATGACCTTTACCCTTCCCGATCTGCCCTACGCCCATGACGCGCTCCAGCCGTTCATGTCGCGGGAGACGCTGGAATATCACCACGACAAGCACCACCAAGCCTATGTCACCAACGGCAACAACGCGATCAAGGGCACCGAATTCGAGGGCAAATCGCTCGAAGAGATAGTCAAGGGCTCCTACGGCAAGAACCCGGCTGTCTTCAACAATGCCGGCCAGCACTACAACCACCTCCATTTCTGGAAGTGGATGAAGCCCAATGGCGGCGGCAAGCTGCCGGGCGCGCTGGAGAAAGCCGTCGTCGATTCGTTCGGCTCCGTCGACAAGTTCAAGGAAGACTTCGTTGCGGCCGGCGTTGGCCAGTTCGGCTCCGGCTGGGCCTGGCTCGAGGTCAAGGGCGGCAAGCTCGCGATCAGCAAGACCCCGAATGGCGAGAGCCCGCTGGTTCACGGCGGCACGCCGATCCTCGGCGTCGATGTCTGGGAGCACTCCTACTACATCGACTATCGCAACCGCCGTCCCGACTACCTCAAGGCCTTCCTCGAGAGCCTGGTGAACTGGGACTACGTTGCTGAACTCTACGACGGCGCCAAGGCCTGACGGCAGCGCAGTCGTGACCCTATGCGACGGGGCCCTTTCGGGCCCCGTTTTGCATTCTTGGCAGGGTGACGGTCAGGCCGCCACGCTGTGCAGGAATTGGTCGACCGTCGCGCGCAGTCGCAATGCCTGGGCCGCAACCTCGCCAGCGGCATCCCGAACCTGCCCCGCAGATTGTCCGGTCTCCTCGACGCTGTCCGCGAGCACGCTGAGATCGCTCGACACCGACAGCGCTGAAGAGCTTGCCATCGCAACGCCGCTGGCAATCTCGCCGGTCGCGATCGCCTGCTGCTCGATCGACGTTGCGACCGCGTTCGTGAAGTTCTCGATCGCGCCCATTCGGTTGGCGATGTTCAAAATGGCGCCGACGACCTCACCGGTCGCCCCCTGGATGGCGCCAACCTGTGTCACGATCCGATCTGTTGCATCCGCCGTCTGCGCCGCAAGACTCTTCACCTCAGACGCAACGACCGCGAAGCCACGCCCCGCGTCGCCGGCGCGCGCAGCCTCGATCGTCGCGTTGAGTGCCAGCAGGTTCGTCTGTGCGGCGATGTCCCGAATCAGATTCACCACCTCGCCGATCGCGCGAGCCGTTTCGTCCAGCGCTTGCACCGAACCCGCGGTGTCGCGCGAGGCCGAGGCTGCCTCGACGATCTCGGTGCGGACATGCCGGATCTGAAACTCGACCTCCCGGATGGCCGCGCCCATCTCTTCGGCGGCCTGTGCGGCGTTCTCGACATTGGCCGAGGCCCCGTGCGAGTTCTGGGCGGCGCGGGCCGCACGTCCCGACGACTCCGCTGCAACACGCGCCAAACCATCCGACGCTTCGCTCATCCGTTCGGCATTGTTCTTGAATGCCTCCAGCGCAGCACCAACCTCGCCCCGGAACAGGGCAATCGATTCGTCGACGCGGCGCTGCTGGTAGCGGCGTTCGGCCTCGGTGACGTGCTGGGCCTCCTGGAGGGCCGCACGCTCTCCCAACCGGACCTTGAGCACGCTGAGCGCCTGCGCGATCGCGCCGATCTCGTCGCTCCGGTCTGCCGCGTCAATCGGTGTATCGAGCTTGCCGTCGGAGATGCTGACGATGGCCTGGGTCATGCTCTTCAGCGGCCGCATCGTGCGCGACAGGGAAACCCAGAGCAGCGGTCCGAGAATGAGCAGGATCAGAACGCCGATGCCGATCGTGACGAACTGCTCAAAGGAGGCCCGCGCATTGAGGCGCGTCTTGTCGAACCGGACGGCGACATAGCCGACCTGCTTCTGGTTCGGCCCAATCCGCACCGAACGAAGCTGGACGAGGTAGACATTATCCTCAAGCTGAAGAGTATCGCGCTCCTTCAAGGCATCCCAGGGCTCGCGCCCAAGTGCCGCCGCCAATGAGCGTGGGGTGAGCGAAAGCCTGCTCTCGGTCGATTCGCCGGCGCTCGCCAGGGCAACGATGTCATCGGCGACGAAGCCGGCATTGAAATCGGGGTCCTGACGCAGCGATTCGAGAATGTATCCCAGTGTCGTGGTGTCACGGGACAGAATTAGCGCCGGAGCGGCATTCGTGACCATGCTGGTCAGCGCAGCGATCTTGTGCTCGAGATCGTCGCGGGTCTGGGCCTGATTATAGCGTGATGCCACGATCACGAGGATGAGGATGGCCGCCGCGACGATGGCAATCGCCGCCCCAGCGATCCTGCTGCCGAGCGAGAGCGAACCGCGTGTTCCAGCCGAGCGCTTCGATGCAACCATCGCGATCGCCCCAGATCGCTTCAACCATGCCATAGCGCCGAGATCTCCGCCGGAGGCTGCAAGGGTAGGATCCGAACGGACCGGTGCTTACAAACTGAGCGATCACGGTAAATTTTCGATTGCGTAGGGTTAGCTTCGCGGCAAAGTTTTTAGCCGGCACCGACCTGTGGTCAAAACAGCTCCGAGAAGCGCGCAATTCTGAAGCCCGGCGGAGGCACGAACGCGGCAAGGGCAGCGTGTTCGAGCGCGCGCGTGGCGATCACCGGATCGAGCCGCGCCAGTTCGTCATCGATATGTCCGGGATGACACATCACAAGATGTGCCGCTCCGGGCGCGATCAGGAAATGGCGCAGATCCGCGCCGAAGTCGCGTTCGGAATCGAATGGCGAAACGCCAGAGAAGCCCCGGTTGACCGGGATCCCGCGCCGCAAAGCCTGCGAGCGCAGGCCCACGGCCAGACCAGCGATCACCAGTGCCTTGCCTACCGCCACCCCGCGCTGGCGGATCGCCCGGGCCGAGTCGGCCGGATCGCGCAGATAGACCGTCCCTTCCGGGTAGCGGCGCTGGATCGCCCGCAGCACCGCTCCGCGGACGCCCGGCAGCACGTGGACGTGCTGATGGCCGTCGACAAAATCCGGTGCGTGGCCCAGCGCGTCCTCGAAGGCTTCGAGCTGACGGCCGATCTCGCCCGCGATCTCGGCGCGGGCTGCGGCCGAGGTCGCCGCCGCCCGCGCGAGATCGCCGAGCCTTGGGAACATGCCCGCTGGCGCGACCCGCTGCATCGGCCCAAGCGGGGCAGCGCAGGTCAGATTGAGATGCAGCCCGAGATCAGCCCTGCCGGAAAAGCTGCCCAGTTCGGAGGCAAGGCGCTGCCAATGCGGCCGGTTTGTCATTGCGCCCGTCGCCGAGAGCTTTCCAAGCGCAAGCAATTCCAGGATCGAACGGCTGACGCCTTCGGTCATGGCAAAATCATCGGCACAAAGAACGAAACGGATCGTCATCGATTTCGTTGTCCAGGGTTCATCCGCGATGGTGTAAGGGGCCCGTCGTAGGACTTGTGAGCACAACAGCTTTACGGTTCTGTGCCCATCGCGTCACCCGTGTCGAGCCCGGCTTCGCCGGAAGGCGGGGCCGGCCCGTCCTGGCCGGATCAAGAGGTCAGTCGTGTCGGAAACTTCGCCCGCTCCCAGCCTCTCAGTGCAGCGC
>NZ_JBFTZN010000151.1:0-13512 GCF_056406775.1 Allobosea sp. P1_A7 | reverse complement strand
GTCTTTCTCTCCGGCATCTCCGGATCATCCGTCGCCGATACGGCCGCAGCCGCACGGGTCTTCGTGCCGCAGCTCGAACGCATGGGTTATCCACGTGCGTTTGGAGCGGCGCTGTCAGCGGTTGCCGGCACGCTTGGCCCGATCATCCCGCCGTCGATCCTGATGGTGGTCTATGCCTGGCAGGCCAATGTCTCGCTCGGCAGCCTCTTCGTCGCCGGCATCATTCCTGGCCTGGTCATGGCCGGGTGCATCATGGCGACCATCGCCATCCTGGCGCTGCGGCGCGACTTCAAGCCGGCCGGCTCCTTCTCGTTCCCGAATCTCTGGAAGGAGTTCAAATACGCTTCGCTGGCGCTGCTGATGCCGGTGCTGATCATCGTCGGCTTCCGGGCGGGGTTATTCACCGCAACMGAGATCGCCGGCGTCGCCGCCGCCTATTCCCTGGTTGTCGGCATGTTCATCTACCGTTCGATCAAGCTTGCCGACCTCCCGGCGATCCCGATCGGCACGGCGCGCGAGACGGCGGTGGTCATCGCCATCGTCGCCGCGGCCTCGCCCTTCAGCTGGATTCTGGCCATCGAGCAGGCGCCGCAGCTGGTCACCAGCTTCATGACCTCGATCTCGACGGATCCGCTGGTCGTTCTGCTGATCCTGAACATCGCCCTGCTGATTGCCGGCATGTTCATGGAGACGATCGCCATCATGATCATCCTGGTGCCGATCCTGCTGCCGCTGCTGGCCGCGTTGCAGATCGACCTCGTGCATTTCGGGATCGTGCTGCTGGTCAACCTCGTCATCGGCCAGGTGACACCGCCCGTGGGCGTGCTCTGTTTCGTCGCCATGGCGATCACGCGCGTCAAGCTCGGGGCCCTGCTGCGGGAGCTCTGGCCCTTCCTGATCGCGCTCGTCGTGGCGCTCGCCATCATCACCTATGTGCCGGCCCTGAGCCTCTGGCTCCCCCGGATCGCCGGTTTCTGAGAGGATCATCATGACCAGGATTGCAGAGGTTGAGGTCGTCGAATTCTCGTTCAAGAGCAGAAATCTCGGCCGCTCGGCCGAGAATGCCCGGGCGGTCTACAATGTCGGATACAAGCCGAATTCAGAGCTCGAGCTGACCAAGTTTGCGATCGTCATTCGCAGCGATGACGGCGCCGAGGGCGAATATGTCATGCACTGGGGCGGAACCCGGGCCACGATGGCGCAGACACTCTCGCTTGCGCMCAACCTGCTCGGCCGCAATCCGGACCACCGCGAGGAAATCTGGAACGACATGAAGCGGGAGCTCCGCCAGCATGACGGGATGGGGATCGGACCGATCGACATCGCGCTCTGGGACCTGGCGGGAAAGCGCTTCGGCGCCTCTGTGTCGCAATTGCTCGGCGGCTTCCGCACGCGGCTCAAGACCTATGCCTCGACCTATCACGGCGACCGCAATGGCGGGCTCGACAGCAAGGAGGCCTTCTCCGACTTCGCCGAGGCCTGTTACGCACTGGGCTACCGCGCCTTCAAGCTCCATGGCTGGCATGAGGGCGACGCGCGCGAGGAGGCGGCAAACGTCCTGCATGTCGCCAGGACGGTCGGTGATCGCATGACTTTGATGCTCGACCCGGCCAATGAGCTCAGAACCTTCGCCGACGCACTCTATGTCGGGCGGGCCTGCGACGAGGGGGGCTATTTCTGGTACGAGGACCCGATGCGTGACTGTGGCGTCTCCGCGTTCGCCCACAAGAAGCTGCGCGAGATGCTGAAAACGCCGATCCTGCAGACCGAGTATCTGCGCGGCTTCGAGCCCAAGGCCGATTTCCTGATCAATGGCGGCACCGACATGCTGCGCTCCGATCCGGAATACGATCTCGGCATCACCGGCGCGATGAAGATCGCCCATCTCGCCGAGGCCTTTGGCGTCGATGTCGAGATCCATGCCTGCGGGCCTGCGCATCGCCACTGCATGGCCGCGACTCGTAACACCAATTTCTATGAGCTTGCGCTGGTCGGCCCGGATTGCCCCAACGCCGTGCCACCGGTCTACACCTGCGGGTACAGCGACCAGCTCGACGGTGTCGACAAGGATGGCTGTTTTCCCGTGCCCACGGGGCCAGGCCTCGGCGTGAGCTATGACTGGGATTACATCCGTGCCCATCAGACGGGGCGGGAGCTGTTCAAGCTCTAGATGCGTATTGGGAGGGCCGGCCTTTTTCGGGCTGGCCCTGGTCCTTTCTACCGCCGCCTTGGGGCGACGGGCATGCCGGGAATCGTCTTCAGTCCGGATAGAGAGATAGAGATTCGCATTGGCTCGGGAGGTGACGCCGCCGATCGCCCTCCCGCAGAAGGCGGAGATCAAGCCGTCTTGAGGTTCACCGCCGAGGACTTGCCGGTCTTGCGATCGGCCTCGAGATCGTAGCTGATCTTCTGGCCTTCGTTCAGGCCGCGCAGGCCCGAGCGCTCGACAGCGCTGATATGGACGAAAATATCGCTTCCGCCCGCGTCAGGGGTGATGAAACCATAGCCCTTGGTCTCGTTGAACCATTTCACGGTACCCGTGCTCACGTGCTATCCCTTCAGTCACTATTCAGGTTGGCTCATGCCAGCCCGGGGACCACTGTAGGGTCGAAAATACGCATGTGGCAATGATGCCGTTAAAAACCGCGTCGGCGCCCGCAAAACGCCCCAATGCTCAGGAGCGTCCGCCGTCGACGGAAAGCACCTGGCCGCTGATCCAGCCGGCCTGTTCGCTCAAGAAAAACAGCGTGGCATTGGCGATGTCCTCGGGCGTACCGAGGCGTCGGGTGTGGATGCTCTCGACCAGTTTCTTCTGGCCGGCCTCGCCATAGCTTTGCCATTGCCGTTCCGTTGCCGGATTGGAGCGCACGAAGCCGGGCGCGACGGAGTTCACCGTAATGCCATGCGGGCCGAGCTCCCAGGCGAGCTGCTTCGTCAGCCCGACCAGCGCGTGCTTGGCACTGGCATAGGCCTGGATGCCGGTGAGGCTCGGGCGCAATCCCGCACCGGACGAGATGGTGACGATGCGTCCATAGCCGGCCTGCTTCATCACCGGTGCTGCGGCTTGCGCCAGGAAGAAGGCGGCATCGACATTGGCGGCGAAAATGCTGCGCCAGTCCGCCTCGGGAATCTCCTCGATCGGCCGCCCGACCTGGCCGCGCACCCCGCCCGCCGCATGGACGAGCAGGTCGAGCGAGTCGTTTTCGGCCGAGATCGTGCCAAGCAGATCGCGCGCTGCGTCCGGCGTCGCGAGATCGACGGCATGAAACCTGGCCCCGATCTCCGCAGCGGTCTTCGCGACCCCCTCGGCATCGATATCGGCGAGATGCACCCTAGCCCCGGACCGAGCCAGGGCGGTTGCGATGGCTCGGCCGATGCCCTGGGCAGCGCCTGTGACGAGGGCTACGCGATTGTCGAAGCGGAGTTGCATTGGTCGATCAGCACCTTCAGCGTATCGAACGAGAGTGGGCGCTCGCCGTCCTCGACCTCGTGGATCAGTCTCACCAGCGTCTCGATCGTCGGGGTCGGAATGCCGGCCTCGCGCCCGAGGCGCGCGATGATGCCGATCTGGGGATCGACCTCGGTCTTGCGCTTGCGCACGGCAAGGTCGCGCCAGATCCCGGAATGCGTCTTGGCCGTCTTCGAGGTGTAGTCGGCGAGCCAGGCGATCGCGGCGATCTGCGGATATTCCGGCCGGCCCGGCGCGAAGACCATCGGATCGAACTCGCCGAAGCCGAGCGAGGAGACGCCACGCGCCGCCGCGACCGCACCGACCTCCCGCCCGAGTTCGAGCCAGACGGCGAGCCGCTTCGGATCGGCGAAATTCGCCGACATCGAATCATCCGTCAGCGCCGTGGCAAACAGCATCGCCCCGTAGGCGAGCTTGCCCCACAGATAACCCCAGATATTGCTGGTCAAAATCGAGTCGGGCTCGAAGAGCAGCATCAGCTTGTGCATTTCGAGGGCGCGCGGCGTCATCGCGCCATCGATCTCGCCCACGACGACAGCACCGCGGTTGCCGTAGAGAATCTCGCCCGGCCCGTGCCAGTCCGCGCCGAAATTGACGAAGCAGCCCATGGTCCGGGCCTCGCCGACGTGCCTGGCAATGGCCAGTTCGTTGAGGCCGTTCTGGGCAGAGAGCACGAAACCGTCCTCGGCCAGATGCGGAGCGAGCGCGTCGAGTGCCGTTTGCGTGGCGCCCGCCTTCACCGCGAGCACGATGCGCTTGTAGGTTCCTGTCAGCTCCGCCGGCGTCACCGCGGGCACGACCTGGCGAAATTCCTCGATCGGCCCGCTGATCGCGAGGCCCGTCGTCCGGCAGGCTTCGACATGTTCGGGGACGACATCGACGAGCAGGACAGGAATGCCCGCGCGCGCCCAATAGGCTCCAAGCGTGCCGCCGATCGCGCCCGCGCCCCAGATGACGATCGGCTCAGGCGTGCTCACGCAGCCGCCTCGAGCTGACCGGCGACTTCGACATCGCCATGGGTCGCGACATGGATGAAGCCATCAGGCGTCACCCAGCCACKATACATGCCCGCGGAATTATAGGGCGCGACGATGCTGCCATCGGCACCAATCGCGACCAGGCCAGCCCCGATCCTGTGCTCGGTGAGCTCGGCTATCGCCCGGGCGGTCGCCTCCTCGAGGCTCAGGCCGGCATAGGCCATCAGCGAGGCGATCTCGTGCCCGACGCAGTAGCGGATGAAATATTCGCCCTTGCCCGTACCCGAGACCGCACAACGCCCGTCGCGCGCATAGGTACCGGCACCGATGATCGGCGAGTCGCCGACACGGCCGGCCGGCTTGTTGGTGTAGCCGCCCGTGGAGGTCGCAGCAGCGAGATGGCCCTGGGCATCCAGCGCGACCGCACCGACCGTGCCGTGCTTCTCGGCCTCGCTTGCTTCGGACATGGTGCCGACAAGCTCGCGGATCTTCATCGAGGACAGATTCTTGCGGCGCCGCTCGGTCGAGAAATACTCGTTTTCGACCATGTCGAGCCCCTCCGACTCGGCGAAGCTGTCCGCGGCCGTGCCGGCCAGGAAAAGCGGATCGCCGCGGCGCATCAGCACCTTGGCGGCGCCGATCGGGTTCCGGATGCGCTTGACGCCGCAAAGGGCGCCGGCGGCCAGCGTCTCGCCATCCATGATGGAGGCGTCGAGCTCATGCTCGCCATCCGCGTTGAACGCGGCCCCGTGGCCGGCATTGAAATGCGGCGAATTCTCCATCACCAGCACCGCGGCCTCGACCGCATCGACGGCCGAGCCGCCCTTGCTGAGAACGGCCCAGCCGGCGCGGAGCGAGGCGGCGAGATCCGCCTTGGCCTCGGTCCACTCCGTTTCGGTCATCTCGGCCTTGGGCAAGGTGCCACAACCGCCATGAATGGCCAGGGCAATAGGTGAGGTTGTCATGGGTAATCCTGGTGCGTTTCCCTCTCTCCCGCAGTGGGAGAGGTCGAACCGTGTAGTCGGGAAAGGGGAGAGCAGGCGGCGGGGCACATACCCCACCTACTGGCCTTGCGGCTAGTCTCTCCACGCATGCCCGATACTCGTTCGGCGCGTTTTTAAACCGGTTCCTGCATATTTGCAGGAACCGGGCGACCGAGGCCGAAGCCTCATTTCTTGGCGGGCTTGATGTCCATGGCGAGCGTGTCTTCATCCACGCGCGGCTTGATCACGACCTTGTCCTTCTGCATGGCCCAGGCCGAGCCGACGGCGACGATCGGCAGACGTGGCCGGTCCTGTGCGACGACGGCGTTGGCATCGGAGAGGAACTTGTTGCGCTTGGCCTCATCCATCTCGACCGCCGCATCCTCGATCAGCTTGTCGAGCGCGGCGTTCTTGTAACCCAGCACGTTGAAGGCGCCGAGCTTCTTGGCCGGATCGTTCGAGTGCACCACCGAGGAAAGCGTGTAGTTGGACTCACCGGTCAGCGTGCCCCAGCCGGACATCGACATCGAGAAATCACCGCGCAGGCGGGCCGGGAAGAAGACCGCGCCCGGCTGGGCATTGGCATTCACGTCGATGCCGATCCGCGCCAGCATCTGGGCGATGGACGTGCCGACCTGACGGTCGCCGGGAAGGCGGTCATTGGTGAACGAGAAGGCGACCTTGAAGCCGTTGGCGTAACCGGCCTCCTCCATCAGCTTCTTGGCCTTGGCGAGGTCAGGCTTCAGCGCCGGCAGCGACTTATTGTAGCCCGCGATATCCGGCGTCACGAGCTGGTTCACCGGCGAGCCGAGACCTTCCATCGCAATCTCCGCCAGGGCCGGGCGATCGATGGCGAGATCGATCGCCTCGCGCACCTTGACGTCCTGGAGCGGGTTCTTCGGCAGCGGTGAGCCATCCTTGGCGCTGACCTGCGGGGACTTGTCCCGCATGTCGAGCTCCATGTTGAAGACATAGACCGTGTCGACCGTCGTGACCGCGAGCTTGGAGTCGCGTTTCAGGGTCGGCACGTCGGATGCCGGCGCCCGCACGATGATATCGACCTGCCCGGCCTTGAGCTGGGCGACGCGGGCGGCGTCGTTCGGCAGCTCCTTGCGCAGCACGCGGGCCCAAGGCTCCTTCTCGCCCCAATAGCCGTCGAAGCGCTCCAGCACGAGCTGGTCCTTCGGCGTCCAGGACACGAACTTGTAGGGGCCGGTACCGACCGCTGCCTTACCGGTATTGAAGGCCTCGTTGGCGTTGTCCTTGGTCAGTCCGGCCGCCGCCTTGTGGGAGACGATGAAGAGGCGGATGAAGTCGTTCGGCAGGTTCGGGGCCGGCCCGTCGGTGACGATATGGACCGTCAGCGGATCGATGATCTTCACCTCCTTGACGCGGCGCACATAGATCGTGGTCGGGTTCGGCCCGGCGACCACGGGGATGCGCTCGATCGAGAATTTCACATCCTCGGCGGTGAAGTCGGAACCGTCATGGAACTTGACGCCCGGGCGCAGCTTGAACTCCCAGACCGAAGGCTCGATCGCCTTCCAGCTCGTCGCAAGCCGCGGCTCGATCTGCAGCTTGTCGCCCGACCAGGTCAGCGTGTCGAAGACATGCTTCAGCGCTTCGGCATGGGTGCCGGTCGCGGTGAAGTGCGGATCGATCGATTCCGGGCCGGCGCGAACGCCGATTGTAAGCGTCTGCGCTAGGGCGACCCCGGAGACGGAGGCGCTGAGTGCGGCCGCGAGTCCGAAGATGCGGACGGTGGTGGCAAGCTTCATGACGAATTCCCCTGTTTTGTTTCGGTAAAGGCCGACATGTCGGCCCTCCCGCTGGTTTATTATGTGGCCTCGGCGGTGGCAGTCGGCCCACGCAACGAGGCGCCCTGGTGTCACTTGATTAGGCGATCCTGACTCGACTGTTGTTCTCAATTGGCGCGGTACGGCAGTGAAGACCCACCACCATCCCGCAATTCTTTGGAAGAACGCTTCGCCCGACCCGGTCTATGACTGGGGCTCGAGATCCGACGGCCACACCGGAGAGGCAATGACGAGCTTGTCCATCAATTCGCAAAGCTGGCGCTGCTCGGCCTCGGTCAAGGCCGAGAGCATGGCGCTCTGCTGCTTCACCATCAGCGGCATGGTCTCCTCGAAAATGGCGCGTCCTGCAGGCGTCAGGCGCAGCACGAAGCTGCGCAGGTCGTCCCGGTCCGTCTCGCGCTTGAGCAGGCGCCGGGTCAGCAGCTTCTGGATGGCGCGGCTGAGCGTGTTCTTCGGCAAACCGGACGAGGCCACGATGTTCTTTGCAGCCACACCCTCCTTCAGGCCGACCGCGTAGAGGGCGACGAATTCCGGGCGGACCAGGCCGTAGCGGGTCTCTATCCAGCGATAGACCGGATCGTTGAAGCGGAAGGCGACGAAGTTCAACCGGAACGACAGCCAGCAGGGATTGTCCCAGAGCTTGGTGACGGTGAGCGGGTCGAGATCGCGCAACGCCGCTTCGCGCTCATGGTCGAGACGCGAGAGTGATGTGGGGGCGCGGCGCATGATGAGCTCCCGTTTAGTTCCAAATGGAACTTGACGACGTTCTGACTGGGAGTCAAGGATGGCGCACTGCCAGAGAAAAGCAAGGAACGGGCCGTGCGTGTCGCCGAGATGAATTGGATGCAGATCGAAGCGCAGGCCCAGCGGGATGACCGCTGTGTGCTGCCGCTCGGCTGTGTCGAGCAGCACGCCTATCTGAGCCTCGCCACCGACGCGATCCTGGCAGAGAAAGTGGCAGGCGATGCGGCCGAGCCGCTGAACGTACCCGTCTTCCCGGTGCTGGCCTATGGCATGACGCCAGGCTTCGTCGCCTTCCCCGGCACCGTCTCGCTGCGGATGAGCACCTATGTCGCGCTGATCGAGGATATGCTGGAGGCCTTCTACCGCTCCGGCTTCCGCCGCATCGTGCTGGTCAACGGCCATGGCGGCAATGCACCCGTGATGACCTTCTGCACGGAATGGATGGGCCGCCGCCCCGATGCCAGCGTCAAGCTGCATGATTGGTGGGCAGGGCCGCGCTTCCAGGCGGCGGTGAAGGCGGTCGATCCCGCTGCCTCGCATGCCTCCTGGATGGAGAACTTCCCCTGGACCCGGCTCGACGGCGTCGCCATGCCGGATGCAGTGAAGCCGCCCTTCGATCGCGCGCTCTACCAGGCCTCGAACCCGGCGAAGAAGCGCGAGATCCTGGGCGACGGAAATTTCCACGGGCGCTACCAGCGCTCCGACAACGAGATGCTCAGCCTCTGGCAGGTCGGCGTCGAGGAGACGCGGGCGGTGATCGCGGAGAACTGGCCGTGACCGCAGGCGCCAGGCGCTTCGTCAGATGCTAGGGCACATCCTCGGGCGCATCGTCCAGGCTCTGCTGGTGATGCTCGTCATGTCGGCGCTGGTTTTCGTCGGCGTCTACGCCATCGGCAACCCGATCGACGTGTTGATCGGGCCCGATGTCAGCCAGGAGATGAGACTCGAGACGATTGCCCGCTACGGGCTCGATCGACCGCTCTGGGAACAGTATTTCACCTTCCTTGGTCGTGTGCTCCACGGCGATTTCGGCCGTTCCTTCGTCTTCGGCATGCCGGTGCTGGAACTTATCCTGTCGCGCCTGCCCGCGACGCTGGAGCTGACGCTGGCTGCCGTATTCGGAGCGGCCCTGATCGGCGTGCCGGCCGGCATCTATGCCGGCTACAAGCCCGACAGCCTGCTCGCCAAGATCATCATGGCGATCTCGATCCTCGGCTTCTCCGTACCGACCTTCTGGATCGGCCTGGTTCTGATCATCACCTTCGCAGTCGAGCTGCAATGGCTGCCTGCCGGTGGCCGCGGCGAGACCGCTTCGCTTTTCGGCGTCGAGTGGAGTTTTCTGACGTTGAACGGGCTCAGCCATCTGGTGCTGCCGGCCCTTAACCTCGCCTTCTTCAAGCTCGCCCTGATGACGCGGCTGGCCCGGGCCGGGACGCGCGAGGTGATGCTGACCGATACGGTGAAATTTGCCCGAGCCGCCGGACTTTCGGAATGGACCGTCCTGCGCCGGCATGTGCTGCGCCTGATCGCGATCCCGATCGTCACCGTCTTCGGGCTCGAATTCGCCTCGACGCTGGCCTTCGCGGTCGTCACCGAGACGATCTTTTCCTGGCCCGGTATCGGCAAGCTGATCATCGACTCCATCACCTCGCTCGACCGGCCGGTCATGGTCGCCTATCTGATGCTCGTCGCCTTCGTCTTCATCACCATCAATTTCCTGGTCGATCTGACCTATGTCGCGCTCGATCCGCGCCTGAGAAAGGCGCGCGCGTAATGAAGCAGGCTTCGCCCCTCGCCCGATTCTGGAACGAGTTCCGCGAGAGCAAGGTGGCGCTCGCAGCCCTCGTCGTCGTCGTGCTGATGATCGGCGTGGCGCTCCTTGCGCCCTGGATCGCGCCGCAGGATCCCTATGATCTCGCCAATCTCACCCTGTCAGATGCGCGCCGCCCGCCGGGCTATGTCGGCTCCGGCGGCTTCACCCATCTGCTCGGCACCGATGCGCAGGGCCGCGACCTGTTCTCGGCCATCCTCTATGGCCTGCGCATCTCGCTGCAGATGGGGTTGATCGCCGGTTCGCTCGCCTTCACGGTCGGCGTCACGCTCGGCATCACCGCCGCCTATCTCGGCGGCCGCTGGGAAGCGTTCATCATGCGCATCATCGATCTCCAGCTCGCCTTCCCGGCGATCCTGCTCGCGCTGGTGATTTCGGCCGTGCTCGGCCAGGGCAAATTCCAGCTCATCGCGGCGCTGGCAGCCGCGCAATATGCCTATTTTGCCCGCACGGCCCATGGCGCAGCCGCGGCCGAGCGCGGCAAGGACTATGTCGAGGCCGCCTTCTCGACGCCGCTGCCGGCCCGCCGGGTGGTCTGGCGCCATATCCTGCCGAACTGCCTGCCGCCCCTGATCGTGGTCGCGACGGTGCAGGTGGCGAGCGCCATCGCGCTCGAAGCGACGCTTTCCTTTCTCGGTGTCGGCCTGCCGGTGACAGAGCCCTCGCTCGGCATGCTGATCTCCAACGGCTTCCAGTACATGATGTCGGGCCGCTACTGGATCTCGATCTATCCCGGCGTCGCGCTGATCATCCTGATCGTCGCAATCAACCTCGTCGGCGACCAGATCCGCGACCAGGTCAACCCGAGGCTCAGGCGATGAGTGGCTCGGCCGAGGCAGTGCCGCTGCTCGAGGTCCGTGACCTCGCGACGCATTTCCACACCCGTGCCGGCGTCGTGAAAGCCGTCGACGGCGTCTCCTTCTCACTGAAGCGCGGCGAGGTCATGGGCCTCGTCGGCGAATCCGGCTCCGGCAAGAGCATCACGGGTTTCTCGATCATCGGCCTGATCGACCCGCCAGGAAAAATCGAGAGCGGCTCGATCCGGCTCGAAGGGCGCGAATTGATCGGATTGCCGTCCCGCGACCTGCGCGCAATTCGCGGCAAGATCATCTCGATGGTCTTCCAGGACCCGCTGATGACGCTGAACCCGGTCCTGACGATCGGCGCCCAGATCCTGCTGGCGCTGGAGGCGCATGAGAAGGTTTCGGCAGAAGAAGGGCGCAGGCGCGCCATCGCGGCGCTTGCCCAGGTCCGGATTCCAGAGCCCGAGGCGAAGGTCGATTTCTACCCGCATCAGTTCTCCGGCGGCATGCGCCAGCGCGTCGCCATCGCCATCGCTCTGCTGCACCGGCCAAAGCTGATCATCTGCGACGAACCGACCACGGCGCTCGATGTCTCGATCCAGGCCGAGATCCTGGCCGAAATGAAGGAGCTGGTGGCGGAGCTCGGCACGGCACTGATCTGGATCAGCCATGATCTGGCGACGGTCGCCTCGATCGCCAGCCGCGTCTGCGTGATGCGCTACGGCAGGATCGTCGAGACCGGGCCTGTGCTCGACGTGCTGACCAGGCCGCAGCATCCCTACACCCAGTCGCTGCTCGATTCGCTGCCGTCCCGCGCCAAGCCGGGCACTTTCCTCGCCCGGGGCGGCGGTGTCCCCGATGCATCGCCGCCGGCACGCACCTCCGGTGCCTCACCGTCACGTGGATCGAAGGCGGACGCCTCCTATTTCGTCATTCAGGACGTCAGCAAGCTGTTCCAGACCCCGCCCGGCATCCTGCGCCTGCTCGGCCAGAAGCTTGGACTGTCGCAACCGGGCCGTGGGGTCCAGGCCGTCGATTCCGTCAGCCTGACCGTCCCGCGGGGGGAGGCACTCGGCCTCGTCGGCGAATCGGGCTCGGGCAAATCGACGCTCGGGCGTATGGCGGCCGGCATCTATGCGCCGAACTCCGGCACGGTGSGGCTGGAGGGCGAGCCGGTGATGGGCGGCGGCGCGCGGCCGCACAAGAACACAACCCGGATCCAAACCATCTTCCAGGACCCCTTCGCCTCGCTGAATCCGCGTATGAGCATCGGCGACAGTATTGCCGAGGGGCCGATCACGCATGGCATCGTCACCAAAGCGGGGGCGGCCGAATATGTCCGGCAATGGCTCGCCGCCGTCGGGCTAGATCCCGCCTTCGCCAGCCGCTATCCGCATCAATTCTCCGGCGGCCAGCGCCAGCGCGTCGCGATCGCGCGTGCGCTCGCCATGCAGCCTGATGTCGTGGTCTGCGACGAGCCGGTCGCCTCGCTCGACGTCTCGATCCAGGCACAGATCATCAACCTGCTGATGCGGTTGCGGACCGAGTTGAACCTGACCCTGATCTTCATCTCGCACGACCTCTCGGTGGTGCGCCATCTCTGCGACCGGGTCGCGATCATGTATCGCGGCAAGATCGTCGAGGAGGGGCCAGCGGGCCAGATCTACGACAATCCGCGCCACGACTACACACGCAGGCTCCTGGCCGCCGTGCCGGTCCTGCCGACCGCCCCGCCAGCCTGAAGGACATCCGCCATGACCGAACCTCCTCTCGAACCCTGGCAATGGCCCGAGGAGGTCTGGCGCGACAAGGTCGAGCGCGTGCGCGCAGGCCGCAACCTGAAGCCCACGAAATGGAAGAACGGCGCGCGCTGCGCCGTCGCCCTCTCCTTCGACGTCGATCATGAGACGAACGAATTGCGCGATGGCGGCAAATCGGTCGGCCGCCTCTCCTGGGGCCAGTATGGCAACCGCGTCGGCATGCCGCGCATCCTCAGCCTGATGGCGAAGGAACAGATCCAGGCGACCTTCTTCGTGCCGGCGGTAACCGCCCTGCTCTATCCCGACGAGCAACGCCGCGTCATAGCGGAAGGCCACGAGATCGGCCTGCATGGCTGGATCCATGAGGTCAACACCGCCGTGCCGCCCGCGGCCGAACGCGAACTGCATCTGCGCTCAGCCGATACGCTGGAGAAGATCACCGGCGTCAGGCCGGTCGGCATGCGCACGCCGTCCTGGGATTTTTCGGAAGTGACCCTGAGCATCGAGCGCGAACTCGGCCTGCTCTACGATTCCTCGCTCTTTGCCGATGACGACCCCTACGAGATCATCGAGAAGGGCGAGCCGACGGGCATGGTCGAGCTTCCGGTCGAATGGATCCGCGACGATGCGGTCTATTTCAACATGAACCGCTTCCAGGCGCTGCGGCCCTACACGGCGCCGGAAGCCGTATTCGACATCTTCCGCCGCGAATTCGACCGCGCCCATGAGGAAGGCGGGCTCTTCCTGCTGACCATGCATCCCCATGTCATCACCTACCGCTCGCGCATCTGGATCCTCGAGGAGCTGATCCGGCATGCCAAGGCGAAGGGCGATTGCTGGTTTGCCAGCCACGCCGAGATCGCGCGCTATGTAAAGGCCGAGGCCGGGCTTTAGCCCGCACAGCTCGGGTCGGGCGGGGAGGAACCCTGCCCGATTTCGGCCGTTTTCGGTTCATGGCGGGTTCAGTGCGCACGCGCGCTGATAGCCCGAGCCACTGAAACGGAAACGGAACTCATGACGCGCACGAAAAACTGGCTTCTGATCGGTACTGTCCTTCCCGGCCTGACCCTGTCGCATGGCGGCTTCGCGGTCGAACCGGCGCAGGCACCGATGAGATTAGCGCAGGCT
>NZ_JBFTZN010000150.1:0-15230 GCF_056406775.1 Allobosea sp. P1_A7 | reverse complement strand
GCCAAGGATGGGCCGATCGTTCCGCTGATCGCAGAGACAGGCGGCCTCAACGCCATGATCGTCGATGCGACCGCCCTGCCTGAGCAGGTCGCCGACGACGTCGTGATGTCGGCCTTCCGCTCGGCCGGGCAGCGCTGCTCGGCGCTGCGCCTCCTGGTGGTGCAGGAGGATGTCGCCGACAAGATCCTCGAGATGATCATCGGTGCCGGGAAGGAGTTGAAGCTCGGCGATCCGCGCGCCATCGACGTTCATGTCGGTCCGGTGATCGATGCCGCCGCCAAGAGCCGGCTCGACAATCATGTCGCGGCGATGCGCGCCGAGGGCCGGGTCGAATGGGCCGGCAGCACGCCGGCCCTCGGCGGCACCTTCGTCGCACCGCATATCGTCAAGCTCGACGGCATCTCCGACCTCACCCAGGAGCATTTCGGCCCCATCCTGCATGTCGTGCGCTGGAAGGCCGGGGAACTCGACAAGGTCATCGACCAGATCGAGGCCACCGGGTATGGGCTGACGCTCGGCGTGCATTCGCGCATCGAGACGACGGTCGAGCGGGTTGCCGAGCGGCTCTCCACCGGCAATGTCTACGTCAACCGCAACATCATCGGTGCCGTCGTCGGTGTGCAGCCCTTTGGCGGTCACGGCCTGTCCGGCACTGGCCCCAAGGCTGGCGGACCGCACTATCTCGCCCGTTTCGCGACGGAGCAGACGGTCACGGTCAACACGGCGGCGGCCGGCGGCAATGCCAGCCTGATCGCGATGGGCGAATGAGCAAGGCAGGGCGAGTGAACAAGCCCTATCGGCCCAATGTCGGCATTGCGCTCTTCAATGCCCAGGGGCTCGTCTTTGCCGGACGCTCATGGAGCGACGGCCCGGAGATCGTCCACCCCGGACATGACTGGCAGATGCCGCAGGGCGGCATCGACCCGGCCGAGGAGATCGTCGCAGCAGCGCGACGCGAGCTGGCCGAGGAAACCGGCATCAGCGAGGCCGCATTTCTGGGTGTCACCGCGGAGTGGTGGCGCTACGACTTCCCACCCTATGACGGGCCGCCGCACCGGCTCGATCGCTTCGCGGGACAGGAACAGCGCTGGGTCGCATTCCGCTTCACCGGCAGCGAGGCGGCGATCGACATCGGCCGCCCGAACGGGGACGCCCCACCGGAGTTCACGCAATGGGCCTGGCTGCCGCTGGCCGAGATGCCGGCGCGCGTGACGCCGTTCAAGCGCGAGACCTATGAGCGCGTGACCGAGGCCTTCGGGCATTTCGCCAGACCGGCCTGATCTCGGGACGCAACGTGCAACAAAAAAGGGCCGCTCGCGCGGCCCTTATGTCATCTCGCTGCCTGAAGGCAGGTACGCGATCTCACGCAGCCTTGCGCTGCTGGAAGACGCCCTTGAACTCATGAAGCTGGATCAGCAGCTCCTGCAGGCGACGCTGCTCGTCTTCGGTCGGCGCAGCCGCCAGGCGAGTCTCGACACGAAGGATTTCGGCGTCGAGCACGTCATTGTCGACGTCCTCGATGAAGCCGGCCTTCTCGGTCAGGATCGTCAGGGCCGTGGGATTGGCTTCGACGATACCGCCGCCAACCACGCCATCCCGGGAGCCTCGCCCCAGCGGATTACGCCGCTTCGGCAGCCAGGCGCTGGGCCTTCTCGACTGCTTCGTCGATCGAGCCGACCATGTAGAAGGCCGCCTCCGGGAGGTGGTCGTACTTGCCCTCGACCAGTCCCTTGAAGCCCTTGATGGTGTCCTCGAGCGCAACGAGCTTGCCCGGCGAGCCGGTGAAGACTTCGGCGACGAAGAAGGGCTGCGACAGGAAGCGCTCGATCTTGCGGGCGCGGGCGACCGAGATCTTGTCCTCTTCCGAGAGCTCGTCCATGCCCAGGATCGCGATGATGTCCTGCAGCGCCTTGTAGCGCTGGAGGATCTGCTGGACCTGGCGGGCGATGTTGTAGTGCTCTTCACCGACGATCGCCGCGGACAGCATGCGCGAAGTCGAGTCGAGCGGGTCCACCGCCGGGTAGATGCCCTTTTCCGCGATCGAGCGCGAGAGCACCGTCGTGGCGTCCAAGTGGGCGAAGGAGGTGGCCGGCGCCGGGTCGGTCAGATCGTCCGCCGGCACGTAGATCGCCTGCACCGAGGTGATCGAGCCCTTGTTGGTGGTGGTGATGCGCTCCTGCAGGTTGCCCATGTCGGTCGCCAGCGTCGGCTGATAGCCCACCGCCGAAGGAATACGGCCGAGCAGCGCGGACACTTCCGAGCCGGCCTGCGTGAAGCGGAAGATGTTGTCGACGAAGAACAGCACGTCCTGGCCGCGGTCGCGGAAATCCTCGGCGACGGTCAGGCCCGAGAGAGCGACGCGCATGCGGGCGCCCGGGGGCTCGTTCATCTGGCCATAGACGAGGGCGCATTTCGAGCCTTCGCCGCCGCCCTTCTTGTTCACGCCCGACTCGATCATCTCGTGATAGAGGTCGTTACCCTCGCGGGTGCGCTCGCCGACGCCGGCGAACACCGAGTAGCCGCCATGGGCCTTGGCGACGTTGTTGATCAGCTCCATGATCAGAACGGTCTTGCCGACGCCGGCGCCGCCGAACAGACCGATCTTGCCGCCCTTCGCGTAGGGAGCCAGCAGGTCGACGACCTTGATGCCGGTGACCAGGATCTGCGCTTCCGTGGCCTGCTCGGCATAGCTCGGAGCCGGCTGGTGGATGCCGCGAGTGGTGGAGGTCTTGATCGGGCCAGCCTCGTCGACCGGCTCACCGATGACGTTCATGATGCGGCCGAGGCACTCGTCACCGACCGGAACCGCGATCGGCGCGCCGGTGTCGCTGACTTCCTGGCCACGGACCAGACCTTCGCTCGAATCCATCGCGATGCAGCGCACGGTGTTCTCGCCGAGGTGCTGTGCAACCTCGAGAACCAGGCGGTTGCCCAGGTTCGTGGTCTCGAGCGCGTTCAGGATCGCCGGCAGCTCGCCATCGAACTGCACGTCGACGACGGCGCCGATGACCTGAGCGACGCGGCCCGTACCGGTATTGGCGGACTTCTCGGTCTTGGTCTTGGTGGTCTTGGTTGCGGCTTTGGCCATGGTCGAACCTCGATGAGCGTTCAGCTTTACGGACAAGCCTGCGGGCTTAGGCGCCGCGCAGGCCCTTCAGGCGTTAGAGCGCTTCCGCTCCGGAGATGATTTCGATGAGTTCCTTGGTGATCATTGCCTGACGCGAGCGGTTGTAGAGCTGCGTCTGCTTCTTGATCATCTCACCGGCGTTACGCGTGGCGGAATCCATCGCCGACATGCGCGCGCCCTGCTCGGAGGCGGCATTCTCGAGAAGCGCCCGCAGTACCTGGACAGTCAGGTTGCGTGGCAGCAGAACGTCGAGAATTTCGCCCTCGTCGGGCTCGTACTCATAGACGGCGTCGGTCGTTTTGGTCCCCGCCGGAATCTCGGCCGGAATGATGCGCTGGGCCGTCGGAATCTGCGAAATCACCGACCTGAACTTCGAGAAGAACAGCGTCGCGACATCGAATTCGCCGGCGTCGAAGCGTGCCAGGACGTTCTGCGCGATCGCCTCCGCATTGACGAAGCCGACTTGCTTGAAGCTGCGCAGGTCGACCAGCTCGATGATATCCTGCTCGAACTGCCGGCGCAGGATGTCATAGCCCTTCTTGCCGACGCAGATGATCTTGATCGTCTTGCCTTCGGCCTTCAGCGCCTGCGCCTTGTCACGCGCCAGACGCGCGATCGAGGAGTTGAAGGCGCCGCACAGGCCGCGCTSGGCCGTGCAGACGACGAGCAGATGGACCTTGTCCGAGCCCGTGCCGCCAATCAGCCTTGGAGCGCCGTCACCGGCGACACCGGCAGCCAGACTGGCAAGCACCGTCTCCATGCGCTCGGCATAGGGACGCGCCGCTTCCGCCGCGCTCTGGGCGCGGCGCAGCTTGGCAGCCGCGACCATCTGCATGGCCTTGGTGATCTTCTGCGTCGCCTTCACTGAGGCGATACGATTTCGCAGATCCTTCAATGAAGGCATCGACGATCCTCATATTGCCGGGGTGATGAAACCCCGGTCGACCTCAAGCGAACGACTTGGCGTAATCAGCGACGATCTCTTTCAGCTTCGCGGCATTCGCGTCCGAAAGATCCTTGGTGTCGCGGATTTCGTTGAGCAGGGCGATATGCTTGCCGCGCACCAGCGCGAGCAGGCCGTCCTCGAAAGCGCGAACCTTGTTGACCGGCAGCGGGTCGAGATAGCCGTTCACGCCGGCATAGATCACGACCGTCTGCTCTTCCATCTTCAGCGGCGAGAACTGCCCCTGCTTCAGGAGCTCGGTCAGGCGGGCGCCGCGGTTGAGCAGGCGCTGCGTGACCGCGTCGAGATCCGAACCGAACTGCGCGAAGGCAGCCATCTCGCGATACTGCGCGAGCTCGCCCTTGATCTTGCCGGCAACCTTCTTGGTGGCCTTGGTCTGCGCGGCCGAACCGACGCGCGACACCGAGAGGCCGACGTTCACGGCCGGGCGGATGCCCTGGTAGAACAGGTCGGTCTCGAGGAAGATCTGGCCGTCGGTGATTGAGATCACGTTGGTCGGGATGTAGGCCGACACGTCGTTGGCCTGGGTTTCGATGACCGGCAGCGCCGTCAGCGAGCCCTTGCCGGCCTCGTCGCCCATCTTGGCGGCGCGCTCGAGCAGGCGGGAGTGGAGATAGAACACGTCGCCCGGATAGGCTTCGCGGCCCGGCGGGCGGCGCAGCAGGAGCGACATCTGGCGGTAGGCGACGGCCTGCTTCGACAGGTCGTCATAGATGATGACGGCATGCATGCCGTTGTCGCGGAAATACTCGCCCATGGCGCAGCCGGCGAACGGAGCCAGGAACTGCATCGGGGCCGGATCGGAGGCGGTGGCCGCCACGACGATCGAGTATTCGAGCGCACCGCGCTCCTCGAGCACCTTCACGAACTGCGCGACGGTGGAACGCTTCTGACCGATGGCGACATAGACGCAGTAGAGCTTCTGGCTCTCGTCCGTGCCTTCGTTCAGGGCCTTCTGGTTGAGGATCGTGTCGAGCGCCACGGCGGTCTTGCCGGTCTGGCGGTCGCCGATGATCAGCTCGCGCTGGCCACGGCCGATCGGGATCAGGGCGTCGATCGCCTTGAGGCCAGTCGCCATCGGCTCATGCACGGACTTGCGCGGAATGATGCCGGGCGCCTTCACGTCGACGCGCGAACGGATCTTTGCCTTGATCGGGCCCTTGCCGTCGATCGGGTTGCCGAGCGCGTCGACGACGCGGCCGAGCAGCTCCTTGCCGACCGGCACGTCAACGATCGCGCCGGTGCGCTTGACGGTCTGGCCTTCCTTGATCTCTCGGTCGGAGCCGAAGATGACGACGCCGACATTGTCGCTCTCGAGGTTGAGCGCCATGCCGCGCACGCCACTCTCGAACTCGACCATCTCACCGGCCTGGACCTTGTCGAGGCCGTAGACGCGGGCGATGCCRTCGCCGACGGAGAGAACCTGACCGRCTTCGGTGACGGAGGCTTCCGACCCGAAATTGCTGATCTGAGCCTTCAGGATCGCGGAGATTTCAGCGGGGCGGATTTCCATCAGCCGACCTCTTTCATGGCAAGACGAATTGAATTGAGTTTGGTTTTCAGCGAGGCGTCGACCATCCGCGAACCCATCTTGACGACGAGACCGCCAATGATGGCCGGATCGACCTTGATAGCGACGGCAACATCCTTGCCCGCCACATCCTTGAGCGTCGCGCGGATCTCGTCGAGGCGCTTGGCCGACGGCTCCTCGGCGACCGTGACTTCGGCACTGACGATGCCCTTGGCTTCGGCGACGAGCGCACGATAACCGCGGATCATGCCCGACAGCGCGAACAGGCGGCGCTTGCTGGCGACGAAACCGATGAAATTGCCGGCGATACCGCCGATGCCCGCCTTGGCCAGCAGGGCGGTGATTGCAGAGACCTGCTCCTCGGCCGTGAAGACCGGGCTGCTGATCAGCCGCTTCAGATCGTCGCTCTCGGCGATCATCGCGCTGAATGCGTCGAGATCGGCCGAAACGGCGTCGATCGCACTGGCCTCCGAAGCCAGTTCGAATAGCGCCGTGGCATAGCGCCCGGCTACGCCCGACACCAATGTCTGATCCTGCGATCCGCCTTCAGCCACGCTCACATCTCTCGTTCAATGGACTGCACCGGCGACCTTCTTGATGAAGGTGGAGTGCATCGTCCTGGCGCTGCGATGTTTCAGACAGACGAAAGCCGCGCGAGTGCGCACCTTGCGTCCGAAATGTGGCGGTGCACTAACATGAGGCTTTGGGGGGCGCAATCCGTAGATCGCGATCAACAGGGCCGTTTTCCGCAGCCGGGCCCTGCACTCACAGGAAGCTTTGCGGGTCGACATCGACCTGAACCCGGACGGAACCCTTCGCTCGCGGAGCGCTCTTCAGCCAGGCACGCAGGTAATCCTGCAGATTGACCTCACGTGCCGTTTTCACGATCAAACGCATGCGATGCCGCCCCCGTAGCACGGCAAGAGGGGCTTCTGCGGGCCCCAGAACGACGACTCCGTCCGGCGGCGCCGCGCAGCGCGCCAGTGCACGGGCATGATTTTCGGCCTCCGCCTGGCTGTTGGCGGAGACGATCAGTCCGGCCAGACGCCCAAAGGGCGGCAGGCCGGCAGCCTCACGAGACGCCGCCTCTGCGGCATAAAACCGCTCCGGGTCGCCCGAGACCAGCGCCTTGAGCACGGGATGGCTGGGATCATGGGTCTGGAGCAGAGCTCGGCCCGGCTTCTCGCCCCGGCCTGCCCTCCCCGTCACCTGACGCAGGACCTGGAAGGTTCGCTCGGCCGCGCGGGGATCGCCCGAGGTCAGGCCGAGATCGGCATCGACGACGCCGACCAGTGTCATCCCCGGAAAATTATGCCCCTTGGCGACGAGCTGGGTACCGATGACGATATCGAACTCCCCCTCCGCCACTGCCATCAGTTCCTGCTTCAGCCGTTCGGTACCACCGGGGAAATCGCTGGAGAGCACGATCGAACGCGCATCGGGGAACAGCGTCGCGACCTCTTCCGCAAGCCGTTCGACACCGGGTCCGCAGGCCGCGAGGCTTTCCGGCGCATGACAGGCCGGGCACTCGTGCGGCCGGCGTTCGACATGGCCGCAATGATGGCAGACCAGCGCCCGCCGAAAGCGATGATCGACCAGCCAGGTCGAGCAGTTCGGGCACTGGAACCGGTGACCGCAATCACGGCAGAGCGTCAGCGGTGCGTAGCCGCGGCGGTTGAGGAACAGCAGCGACTGCTCCTTCGCCTCCAGATTGGTCGTGATGGCCTTGACGAGCGCGCCCGAAATCCAGCGCCCGCGTTCAGGCTTGTCGCGCTTGAGATCGACGAGATCGAGCGTCGGCAGTTCCCGCCCGCCAAAACGTTCCGGCAGTTTCAGATAGGCATAGCGCCCGCGCTCGGCATTGACGCGCGTTTCCAGCGATGGCGTCGCAGAGGTGAGGATGACCGGCGCCTTCTCGATCATGCCGCGCACCACCGCCATGTCGCGGGCGTGATAGCTGACGCCGTCCTCCTGCTTGTAGGCGGCCTCGTGCTCTTCATCGACGACGATCAGTCCGAGATCGCGGTAAGGCAGGAACAGCGCCGAGCGCGCGCCGGCCACCACTCTCGCCTCGCCGCTTGCGATCGCCGCCTGCAGCCGCTCCCGCCGCCGCCCCGAGACTGCCGAGTGCCAAAGCCCGGGCCGCACGCCGAACCGGGCCTCGAAGCGGTCGATGAACTGCGCCGTCAGCGCGATTTCCGGCATCAGGATCAGGCTCTGGCGACCGAGCCGGATCGCCTCCGCCACAGCTTCGAAATAGACCTCCGTCTTGCCCGATCCCGTGACGCCCTCGAGCAGGGTCACGCCGGAGGCCGCCGCCTTGACGGACGCAACCAGTGCCGTCGCCGCCTCGGCCTGCCCCGCCGACAGGGCCGGTCGCGCGTGATCCGGGTCGGGAATGTCGACGACCTCACCGCGCGGCAGCGCCTCGATGGCAAAGGTCCCCGCATCGACGAGCGAATCGATCACCGCCCCACTCACCGAGGCCGTCTCGGCCAGCGCCGATTTCGCGATCAGCAGGCCGCCCTCCGCCGCCGCGATGGCTCGCGCCCGGGCCGGCGTCATGCGCTGGGGCGGCAGCCCGACGAGTCGGACGCCCATCTTCGGTCGTTCCGGCGTATCATCGGGCGGGCGCCGCAGCGCAAGCGCCAGCACCGAACCTTTGGCCGCAAGCGTGTACCAAGCGACCCAGTCGACCAGCTTCATCAGGGCCGGATCGAGCGGCGGCATGTCCACTTTGGCGCTGACGCGCTTCAGGTTGCCACCACGCCCCGAGCCCAGGCTCCAGACGACGCCCACAGTCTCGCGCGGGCCCAGCGGCACCTGCACGATATCGCCGGGTTTGAGCGCGAGCCCGTCTGGAACCGCATAACTATAGGCCTGATCGAGCGCGAGCGGGATCAGTACGTCGACCGTGCCGCCTGTTTCGATGCCTGTCTCAACCTCGCTCATGCGCCCGTGTCTAGCATCGATTCGGTCCCTGTTAAGGCAGGGGCGTCATGCTCGGCTCAGACCACAGGGGACGCCGATGACCGATTTCGAGACCCTGCGCCAAAACTGGCTCGTCCATCTCGCCAGCGAGCGCCGTCTTTCACCCAAGACGCTCGAGGCCTATGGCCGCGACCTTGCGCAGTTCTCTACCTTTCTCGACGGCCATTTCGGCGGCAAGCCGACCCTCGAGGATCTGGCAGCGCTGAAGCCGCTCGACTTGCGCGCCTTTCTCGGCCAGCGTCGGCGTGACGGTGTCGGCAACCGCACACTGATGCGCCAGCTTGCCTCGCTGCGCTCCTTTGCCCGCTTCGGAGAACGCACCGGCAAGCTCACGGCCTCGGCCTTTGCCGCGACGCGCGGGCCGCGCATTGGAAAATCGCTGCCGCGCCCGCTTGATGCCAAGGCCGCAAGGGCCGTGATGCAGGCCGATATCCGCGCCGGCGAGGACCGCGAAACCTGGATCCTGGCACGAGACGCAGCCGTGCTCGCCCTGCTCTATGGCTGCGGCCTGCGCATCTCCGAGGCGCTTGGGTTGTCGCGCGCGCAGGCACCAAGGAGCGCATCGGATACGCTGACCGTGATCGGCAAGGGCCAGAAGACCCGCATGGTGCCTGTTCTGCCGGTCGTGGTCACCGCGATCGAGGAGTATCTCTCGCTCTGCCCCTGGCGATTGCCGCCGGAGGGCCCGCTCTTCCTCGGCGCCAAGGGTGGACCGCTCTCGCCCCGCATCATCCAGCTCGCGGTCGAGGGCCTGCGCGGCGCGCTCGGCCTGCCCTCGTCTGCGACCCCGCATAGCCTGCGCCATTCCTTCGCGACCCATCTGCTCGGGCGTGGCGGCGATTTAAGGGCCATCCAGGAGCTACTCGGGCACGCGTCCCTCTCGACGACGCAGATCTATACCCGCATCGATTCGGCCCGTTTGATGGCGGCTTATGATGCGGCCCATCCCCGCGCCCAACGATAAGAGCCCAAGGCGAGCGAGCCCCCTTGATTCCGCCGCGGAACCCGGCCATTGCCCGCCGTCTCCGGGGGGAACCAGAATCGTATGTCTTCGCCAGCAGCCGACGTCACCGAAACCGCCACCAGCGGCAGCAACAAGCGCATCGCCCTGCTCATCGCGATGCTCGCCCTGATGCTGGCCTTCTCAGAAATCGGCGGCAAGAACGCCGAGCAGGAATCGATCGCCAAGAACATCGAGGCTTCGAACCTCTGGTCATTCTTCCAGGCCAAGACGATCCGCGGCACCACACTGCGCACGGCCGCGGACGCGATGGAGATCGATCTCGCAGCCGCGACGGACCCCGCCACCCGCGAGCGCATGCAGAAGCGCATCGACGGCTGGAAGCAGACCATTGCGCGCTATGATTCGGAGCCCGAGACCAATGAAGGCCGCAAGGAACTGGTCGCGCGCGCCAAGACGGCCGAGGCCGTGCGTGACGTCGCAGCGGCCCGCGACGACAAATACGACATCGTCTCAGGCCTGCTTCAAATCGCGATCGTGATTTCCTCGGCCGCGATCATCACCGGCGTGACGATGCTGGCCCTCACCGGCGCCGGCCTTGGCGTGATCAGTTTCGCCCTGATGCTGGTGGCGCAGTTCGCGCCGACCGCGCTGTTCTGAACCCTCACACGGTCTGTGGCGGCGCAGGCCATGGCACCTCGCTGCCGCGTAGAATTTCCCAGGCCCGCGCCATTCTCAACACGCCGAGATCGTCGAACCGCCGCCCGGTGATCTGCAAGCCGATCGGCAACCCCTCGGGAGTAAGCCCGGCATGGACCGAGACCGCCGGCTGATCCGACATGTTCGCTGAGACCGTGAACGCGATGTGCTCGAAGGGCCGCTCAGGGTCGTGGATGGGCGAGGCCAGCTCAGCCGCATAGGCCGGCACAGGGGAAACCGGCGACAGCACGAAATCGAACGGTGCACAGGCTTTCAGCGCCGCATCGCGCATCGCCAGCATCTGGCTCATCCCGCGATAGACTCTTTCGCCACTCAGATTCCGGCCGCCCTCGGCCCAGGCGTAGATATAGGGCAGAACCCGTCCCTGCCTGGCATCCGACAGGCCGCCAATGTCGACCCAGGCGCGCTGCCGCCAGAAATCATCAAGCCCGTCCAGCATTTCGCGGGTCAGGAAGGGCGCAACCGGCTCGACAATCGCGCCAGCCGCCACAAAGGCCCTGGCCGCCGCCTCGATCGCAGCCCGGGTATGCGGCTCGACGGCAAGCCCGACTCCGGCATCGACCTGGAGCCCCAGCCGCAAGCCCTTGACGTCAAACTCCAGCGCCAGCCAGTCGATCTCCTGTGGCGGCAGGCTCATGCCATCGCGCCTGTCCGGCCGGGACAGCTCCCGCATCATCAGCGCCGCATCCGCGACCGAGCGGGTCATCGGCCCGGCGACGCGGCCGTAATAGGTCGGGTCGATCGGCACGCGGCCAAAGCTCGGCTTGAGGCCGACCAAGCCGCACCAGCCGGCCGGCAGGCGGATCGAGCCACCGATATCGGTGCCGACATGAAGCGGCCCATAGCCCGCAGCTCCCGCCGCACCCGCCCCAGCCGAGGAGCCGCCAGGATTCTTGGTCAGGTCCCAGGGGTTGCAGGCGAGTTCGTGAAAGCTCGACAAACCCGAGGAGAGCATGCCGTAATCCGGCATCGTCGWCTTGGCGAGGATGACGCAGCCGGCCTCCCTCAACCGCGCCGCCGGCGGTGCGTCCGCCGATGCCGGCTCGAGATCGCGCGCGGCCGTGCCGAGCGGCACCGGCACGCCCTTGGTCGCGATGTTCTCCTTGATCGTGCCGGGCACCCCGTCGAGAGCCAGCGCCTCCCCCTTCAGCCAGCGCATCTCGGAGGCCTTCGCCATCGCCCGCGCCGCGGCGGGATCATAGGCATAGAGCGCCTTGAGCTGCGGCTCCCATGCGGTAATCCGTGCGATCACCGCCTCGGTCGCCTCGACCGGCGAGAATGTCCGTGCGGCATAGCCGGCGAGAAGCTCCGTCGCGCTCAGATCGGCAAGATCGGTCATCGTCTCATCCTCATCGTCACTCAGCGGCTTCGGCGCAGGCGCGGGTCGATGGCATCGCGCAGGCCGTCGCCGAGCAGATTGAAGCCGAGCACCGCGATGGCAATCGCCGCGCCGGGAAAGATAGCGAGCCATGGCTGCACCGCCATGAAGGTCTGCGCCTCGTTCAGCATGCGTCCCCAGGACGGATTCGGCGGCTGCGTGCCGAGCCCGAGATAGGACAGCCCCGCCTCCGCCAGGATCGCCAGTGCGAACTGGATCGTCGCCTGTACGACGATGACGCCAGCAACATTCGGCAGGACATGGCGGACGCTGATCTGCACATTGTCGAGCCCGGCCGCCCGCGCCGCCTGGATATAATCCCGCGTCCAGACCTGAATCGCCACCCCACGCGCCAGGCGCGCGAAATAAGGCAGGTTCAGGATGCCGATCGCGACGATGGCGTTGAGCATGCCCGGCCCGGCGATCGCCGTGATCATGATCGCCGTCAGCACCGCCGGGAAGGCATGGGTGAAGTCGGCCGTGCGCATGATCAGGTTGTCGAGGAAGCCGTCGCGCCGGATCGCGGCCAGCAGACCGAGCGTTGTGCCGAGCACCAGACCGAACCCGACCGCGCCGAGCCCGACCGCCAGCGAGTTGCGGGCGCCCACCATGATCATCGAGAAGACGTCGCGACCGAATTGGTCGGTCCCGAACCAGTTCGTCGCCGAAGGGGGCTTCAGGCGATTCAGGATCATCATCTGCGTCGGCGGATAGGGCGTCCAGACATAGGACAGCAGCGCCCCCGCAACGATGATCCCGGTCAGCGCGAAACCGATCAGGAAGGAGGGGCCCGTCCACCAGCGTTTCGCCGAGACCGGGGCCGACGCACCGGCCGGTGTCACGACGCCTCCCTCAGGCGCGGGTCGATGAGCCCATAGACGAGCTCGACCGCAAAATTCACCAGGATGGCGAGGCCGGCAAACAGCATCACCAGATCCTTCACGACGATCAGGTCATGCTGGGTGATCGACTGGAAGACGAGGCGCCCGAGCCCCGGCAGCGCAAAGACATTCTCGATGATGATCGCGCCGGCGATCAGCACCGAGAATTGCAGCCCCATGATGGTAACGACCGGAATCAAGGCGTTGCGCAGTGCATGCCTGACCACCGTGACCGGTTCTGCCAGTCCCTTGGCGCGAGCGGTACGGACGAAATCCTCCTGCAGCGTGTCGAGCATCGAGGAGCGCGTCACCCTGGCCAGGATCGCCGCCTGCGGCAGGGCGAGCGCGAAGGCCGGCAGCAGCAGCGCCTTCACGGCAGCAGCCGGCCCGGCCTGCCAGCCCGGGAAACCGCCGGCCGGAAACCAGCCGAGCCCGATCGCGAAAAGCAGCACGAGCAAGAGGCCGAACCAGAAATTCGGAACAGCCAGCCCGAGCTGCGCGAAGACCATCACGGCCGCATCGGTCGGCCGATTATGATTGGCTGCGGCGAGCAAGCCAAGTGGAACGCCGATCGATGTAGCTAGCATGATCGCCGCCAGCGCCAATGGCAGGGTCACGGCCATCCGCTCGCCGATCAGCTGGGCCACCGGCACACGATAGGTGTAGCTCAGGCCGAGATCGCCGGTCAGAAGACCCGAGATCCAGGCGAGAAAACGGACCGGCGCCGGCTTGTCGAGCCCCATCTCCAGGCGCAGGGCCGCCAGCGCCTCGGGAGCCGCATTGAGCCCAAGCGTCACGGCAGCCGGATCGCCCGGCAGCACCTCGAGCGCGATGAAGATCACCAGCGCCGCACCAAGCAGAGTGGCGACAAGCGCCACGCACCGGCGCGCCAGGAACGACAGCACGACCTAGCGCCAGCGCACCTCGGCGAGCGGCGTGATCGGGAGCGGCCAATCCGTCCACATCCCGTCCAGCCCGGCCGCCGTCACCGTGATCTTCGGCAGGATGAAGAGGAAGCCGTTGACCGCATCGCGCGCCAGGATGCGCTGGGCTTGCCTGTACATCTCATTGCGCTGGCCCTCGTCGAGGGTGACGTCGATCTTCGCCATCAGTGCCTTGAACTCGGGGTTCTTGTACTGGAAGTAGTAGTCGTCGCGGGCATAGATATTGATGTCGAGCGGTTCGGTATGGGCGATCACGCTCAGGTCGAAATCCTTGCCGCGGAAGACGCGCTCCAGCCATTGCGGAAATTCGAGCGGCTCGATCGAGGCGTTGATGCCGATCTGCGCCAGCAATGCCGCGATGATCTCGCCCGAACGCCGGGCATAGGTCGGCGGTGGCAGTTTCAGCGTGCAGGAGAAGCCGTTCGGGAAGCCGGCCGCGGCAAGCAGCGCCTTGGCCTTGGGGATATCGACCGGATAGGTGCCGGTCAGATCGATATAGGCCGGATGCAGCGGCGAGAAATGACTGCCGATCAGGTCGACATCGAAACCGTAGACCCCGAGCGCGATCGTCTTGCGGTCGAGCACATGAGCGATCGCCTGACGCACGCGCAGATCGTTGAACGGCGCTTTGGCATTGTTGATGGCGAGGATGACCTCGCCCTCCGTCTTGCCGAAGCTGACCTTGAGCTTGGGATCAGCCTTGAGCTGCGGCACGGCTTCAGGGGCCGCCAGATTGGTTTGCGCGTGGACATCCCCGGCGCGCAACGCGGCGACCTGCGCCTGTGGATCGGCGATGAAGCGGAAGGTCGCCTTGGCGAGTGTCGGCTTCTCCCCCCAATAGCCGTCGAAGCGTTCGAGCTCGAGCCTGTCGCCACGATTCCAGCGCACGAACTTGAACGGGCCGGTGCCAACCGGATTGGTCTTGTTGTTGGCGGCGCTCGCTGGCGCCACGATCACCGCATCGCCCCAGGCGAGACCGTAGAGGAAATTCGCCGTCGGCTGTTTCAGCCTGATGACCACGGACGCCGGATCAGGCGTCGCGATCTCGGCGATCGGCGTGAACAGCTGGCGCTGGGCGTTGGTCGATTCCGGAGCGACGGCCCGCTCGAACGAGAACCTGACCTGCTCGGAGCTGAACGGGGTGCCGTCATGGAACGTCGCGCCCCGCCGCAGCTTGAAGCTGTACGTGATATTGTCAGGTGCGATCTCCCAGCTTTCGGCGAGGCAGGGCACGATCTTGCCGGTCCGGTCCATCTTGACCAGGCCTTCGAAGATGTTCTGCAAGGTGACTTCGCGGATCGCCTGCGCCGCGCCCGAGGTCGGGTCGAGCGTCGGCGGTTCCAGCGTCATCGCAATGATGACGCTGTCCTTGGCCTGCGCCAGAGCAACGAGAGGCAACTGGGCCGCCAGCGCGGCTGCGCCTGCTCCGGCAAGAAGGTCACGCCGCGTCGTCATCAGCCACTCCCATGCATGTCGCGGCGCAAGATGGCGCGGGAGATGGGCCCGGCGCAAGACGGCTCTTCCGTTTCGTCCACGCGACAGATCGATCGCGTCAGACGAAGTAATCCGGATGCTTTGCCTGAAGATGCACGAGATCGGGAAGGAGCGTGCCGAGATGGGTGCGCATCGCCGCAACCGCCTCGGTGGCGCGGCCCTTGCGGATGGCATCGACGATCGACAGGTGCTCGCGGATCACCATCGCCATGCGCCCGGGCACCGGCAGGGTCATGCGT